>NZ_JACFYJ010000013.1:0-125887 GCF_037126505.1 Paraburkholderia bengalensis | reverse complement strand
AGAGCATCGCGCTGAAAAGTTAACAGCTCGGCGCCTCGTTTACAACACCTCCCGCGTCAAAAGCAAAAATGCCGTTCAGTGCTTAACTGAACGGCATTAGCCCCGATGGGCGGTTTTTTGTTGGGCATGTGCGCCGTGCGATCAGTGCCAGCCGTTGTGGTGGCCTCGGTCGTGGTAGTAGCCCGGGCCGCCGTGATAACCGCCATGATGACGGTACCAATCGTCGCGGCCCCAGTAGCGGCGGCCATCCCAGTAACGATCGCCATGCCAGCCGACCACGACGGCGGGCGCG
Source organism: Paraburkholderia bengalensis (assembly GCF_037126505.1). Taxonomy (NCBI): domain Bacteria; kingdom Pseudomonadati; phylum Pseudomonadota; class Betaproteobacteria; order Burkholderiales; family Burkholderiaceae; genus Paraburkholderia; species Paraburkholderia bengalensis. The sequence goes on along the minus strand of NZ_JACFYJ010000013.1, from coordinate 125,595 downwards.
ACCACGACGGGCGCCGGCTGATACACGACGGGCGGCGGAGGCGGCGGAGGTGGTGCGTACACAGGCGCCGGCGCGACGTAGACAGGAGCGGGAATACCGATGTTGACACCGACGTTCAGTCCCCCAGCCATTGCCGCGCTCGATGCGCCAATCGCCAACACACCGGCGATCAACGGGATAAGACGCATGGACTTCATGGTTTCACCTTTCTTTTGCGGGAGTTGTGTTTATCGACTGCTTGATTCGAATATAACAAACCAACATTCAAGCGATATTTCAACTTTGTAATAACTGATGCATAACTTCGCCTTATGAAGCGTGTCGTAACGTCCGGTTACACGCGAGTGATTTGGTGATATGCGCCATGCCTTCACTGTTGCGTGCATGGACACTCCCCTATCGCGTTCGCGATTGGTACGTAAGCAGCTTGGCGTTCGTTTGGCGTTCGTTTGGCTATCCCAGACAAAAGCGCCATACACCGTCGGGACAATGCGCCAATACCGATGTTTACGGATGCGCACTGCAGAAGTTGAGCGCGCAGCGAAGCGATGCACGCGAGAGGAATTCGCGCAAAACACGCGCAAAAAGCAAAACCCCGCAGAGCCTCAGCTCTACGGGGTTCCACCGCCATTTCTGGCGGAGACGGAGGGATTCGAACCCTCGATCCAGGTTTTGGCCCAGATGCTCCCTTAGCAGGGGAGTGCCTTCGACCTCTCGGCCACGTCTCCCAAACTTTCGCTTGCGCCAGGGAGGCAGCGCAACGAAGCCAAGATATTAGCGGGTTACGAGGCAGCGGTCAATTTTTACTTCACACTTTTTATGCCAGAAGTGTCAATTCGATGTCACTTCTCCGACCACACTACGCTGCCCGCGATTATCTTCACGAACCTTCCTGCGCATGCCGATCGCCGCAGTGACCGGCATGCGCAAACATGATCAAGCCTGATCGAGTTCGAACGCCTTATGCAGCGCGCGCACCGCGAGCTCCATGTACTTCTCGTCGATCAGCACCGAGATCTTGATTTCCGACGTCGAGATCATCTGGATGTTGATACCCTCTTCCGACAGCGTGCGGAACATCTTGCTCGCGATGCCCACATGCGAGCGCATGCCGACGCCGACCACCGACACCTTCGACACCTTCGGATCGCCCAGCACCTGCTCCGCGCTCACGTGGCCCTTGACCTGGTTCGTGAGGATGTCCATCGCGCGCTGATAGTCGCCGCGGCCGACGGTGAACGTGAACGCCGTCTTGCCCTCGACGCTCTGGTTCTGAATGATCATGTCGACATCGATATTCGCGTCCGCGACGGGGCCGAGGATCTGATATGCGATGCCCGGCTTGTCGGGCACACCCATCACGGCGATACGGGCTTCGTCACGCTGAAACGCGATTCCCGAGATGACTGCTTTTTCCATGGTTTCGTCTTCTTCAAAAGTAATCAGGGTGCCCGACTTCATTTCTTCGTCGAGCGACATCAGCGGATCGGTCAGGCTGGACAGCACGCGTGTCTTGACCTGATATTTGCCGGCGAATTCCACCGAGCGGATCTGCAGCACCTTCGAACCGAGGCTGGCCATTTCCAGCATTTCTTCGAACGTCACACGGTCCAGGCGGCGCGCTTCTTCGACCACGCGCGGGTCCGTCGTGTAGACGCCGTCGACGTCCGTGTAGATCAGGCATTCGTCCGCTTTCAGCGCGGCTGCAACCGCGACCGCCGACGTGTCCGAGCCGCCGCGGCCGAGCGTCGTGATATGGCCTTCCGGGTCGATGCCTTGGAAGCCCGTGATCACCACGACCTTGCCTTCGTCGAGATCGCGCAGCACGCGGTCGCCGTCGATGTCGCTGATGCGCGCTTTGGTGAATGCGCTATCTGTTTTGACGGGCACTTGCCAGCCGGTGTAGCTGACGGCATCGACGCCGGCGTCATGCAGCGCGATGGACAAGAGGCCGACGCTGACCTGTTCGCCCGTCGACGCGATCATGTCGAGTTCGCGCGGGCTCGGCTGGGGCGAAATCTCTTTCGCGAGCCCCAGCAGGCGGTTCGTTTCGCCGGACATCGCCGAAGGCACCACGACCATCTTGTGGCCTGCCTTGTGCCATTTCGCGACGCGCTTCGCGACGTTCTTGATGCGCTCGACCGAGCCCATCGATGTGCCGCCGTATTTATGTACGATGAGTGCCATTGTCGTTCTGAACTGAAGGAGAAACTGATACGCCAACCGGCCCGCGCCGGGCGCGCTGGAGACGGCCGCACAGAGAAAGCACAGGGCACAACGTTCGGGAACGACGGCGCAGTGTGGCGGCGCAGATGCAGCGCGCGTGCAGTACGCGCGGAAATGCCGGGGTTGCCTCGGATTTGCCCTTTGCGGCTCTGCCGATGCCTGCCGATAAACAGGACTGACGGACGCTAACGGGATGGCTAACGGCTTGGAGCGCGCCCGGGCATTCGCATGAGAACAACCGGAAGCGCGACAAAAAGCGAGTCGGGCAAACAAGTTACCCTACCTGATCGGCAATAAAAAGACAAGCCGCCTGGCGGGCAAAAGTCACTGCAAACGCTTGTCCGAGAAGGATTTCCGGCCCATGTTGCGTGCGTATGACAATGGCCGTCCGGTCGGTCGGGCGTCAGCGGGAGCAGCAGATGCGTGTCATCCCGACGCCGGACGCCCGCTCGCGTTCAGGCAAGCGTCAGATCCTCTCGCCATTCGATCCGGATGTAATGGGCGCTGGCCACGGGCGCGAGGCTCCCGGAAACCGCGCGATTCACGCCGATCAGCGGCACGAACAGCAATTCGTCTCCGGCGAAAAGCAGCGGCACATCGCGCTTCCACGACGGCACGCCGCGCTCCTGAAAAAGATTCTTCAAAGTGCGGCTCGGGCCGCTTGCGACGCAGCGCATCCGCTCCCCGCCGCGGCGCGAGCGCGCAATGAGAGGCGCCAGTGCGAGCATTTCGGCCGGAACGGCGTCGGCGGCGTCGGCGGCGGCTTCGGCAAAAACGAACGTGCCGCGCCATTGCGGCAAGCGCCACACGCTTTCGCCACGCCACGTCATCTCGCTTTCGACGCGCTCGACAAGCGAGGTTTCGTCGGCGGGATCGGCGCTGTCGCCCGCTTCCCAATAAATTTGCCCGCGATAGCTGCGCAACGCCTGCCCTGCGTGATCGACGCGCAGGCTGTGCCCATCGCCGATCTCGCGCAACTGGCGCAATGCGTCCGTCAGCCGCGCCGTCGACGCAGCGGGCAAACCGAGCGAGCGCATCCAGTAGCGCAGCAGGTTGGCGGCGCGCTCGTCGTCGAGCGCGAGCAGCGCATCGCGCGATAACGCGCCCTCTTCTTCGCCGCGCACTGTCTGCAGGTCGAGGCGTGCAAGATCGTCGAGCAGACGCTGCGCCGACGCCGCGTGCGCCGCCGTGCGCGCAAGCGCATCCCGAAATCCCGGGAAGTGCACGGCGAGCGCTGGCAATACGTCGTGGCGCAGCGCGTTGCGCGCGTAGCGCGTGTCGCTGTTCGATTCGTCGTCGATCCAGCGTAGGTCGCGCGCGTGCGCGTAGTGCTCCAGTTGCGCGCGCAGCAAATGCAGCAGCGGACGTGCGCGGGTCACCGATGCGCCCGACGGCAGGTATTCGGGCGCCATCGCCGAGAGTCCCGCCAGCCCCGCGCCGCGCAACAGTTGCAGCAGCACCGTTTCGGCCTGATCGTCCGCATGCTGCGCGAGCCACAGCGTGCGCGACTGGCTCGCACAGCGCATCGAGCGCGCGATAACGCGCGTCGCGCGCCGCCGCTTCGATGCTCACGCCCGCCGCGCGCGACACGTCCACATGCGCCGACGCGAACGCGACGCCCCGCTCGCGCGCGAACGCGTCGCAATGGGCAAGCCACGCGTCGGCATTCGCGCTGAGACCGTGATGGATATGCAACGCGATGCAGCGCGAAGCACCGCCGACACAGACCGCCGCATCGAGCAGCACCGTCGAATCGACGCCGCCGCTGAACGCGATAGCGATGCGGGCCTCGCGCGGCAATGCCGTAAACGACGCACCGACCGCGTCGAGAACGAGGCGGTCGGCGGGTGTGTCAGCTGAGGAAGTCACGATGCGACGGCGCGCGAAACGCCTGCGGGAGTGAACGCAAGCGCGCTTACGCGCCCGGCGTCGTTTCCTTGAATTTGCCGTAGGCCATCAGGCGCTCGAAACGGCGCTGCTTCAGATCGGCCGTGCTCATGCCCTGGAACTGCCGCAGCGAATCGGCGAGCGCACGGCGCAGCAAAGCCGCCATGCCCTTCGGATCGCGATGCGCGCCACCGAGCGGCTCGTTGACGATCTTGTCGATCAGGTTCAGCGCCTTCAGGCGATGCGCCGTCAGACCCAATGCTTCGGCTGCTTCGGGCGCCTTCGCGGCGCTCTTCCACAGAATCGACGCGCAACCTTCAGGCGAAATCACCGAGTACGTCGAGAATTGCAGCATCAGCACGCTGTCGGCCACGGCAACCGCCAGCGCGCCGCCCGAACCGCCTTCGCCAATGATTGTCGAGATGATCGGCGTCTTCAGTTCGGCCATCACGTACAGATTGCGGCCGATCGCTTCGGACTGGCCGCGCTCCTCCGCGCCGATGCCCGGATAGGCGCCCGGCGTGTCGATGAACGTGAAGAGCGGCAAGCCGAACTTCTCGGCCAGACGCATCAGGCGCTCGGCCTTGCGATAGCCTTCGGGGCGCGGCATGCCGAAGTTGCGCAGCGCGCGCTCCTTCGTGTCCCGGCCCTTCTGATGACCGATCACCATGCACGGCTGGCCGTTGAAACGCGCCAGACCGCCGACGATCGACAGGTCGTCCGCAAACGAGCGGTCGCCGTGAAGTTCGTGAAAATCGGTGAACAGCTCGTTGATGTAATCCTGTGTGTACGGACGCTGCGGATGACGCGCGATTTGCGAAACCTGCCACGGCGTCAGGTTCGTATACAGATCCTTGGTGAGTTGCTGGCTCTTCTTCGACAGCCGCTCGATCTCTTCCGAAATATCGACGGCCGAATCGTCCTGCACGAAGCGCAATTCTTCGATTTTCGCTTCGAGTTCAGCGATTGGCTGCTCGAAATCCAGAAAGGTGGTCTTCATTGGTTTTTAATCCTTGGACTTACCGGCAGCGCGTATTCTAACCGCGCGCGGCCATGTCAAAACCGTCTCGAATCTATTGATTTTAACAAATCAATAGACCGAGTCGGTTCTTTCCTACTGTTCAGTTGCCGGCGGGCGCGGGATCGAGGCTGCGCCACATGTACCAGGTCGCGACGGTGCGCCAGGGCTCCCAGTTCGCGGCGACTTCGCGCGCCTCGCTGCGCGTCACCGGCTCGCCGCTGAAGTAGTTCTGGCTGATCGCGTGTATCAGATTGGGATCGTCGAGCGGCAGCACGTCCGGGCGCGACAGGTCGAAGATGAGGAACATCTCGGCCGTCCAGCGGCTGATGCCGCGAATCTGCGTGAGCTCGGCGATCACCGCCTCGTCTTCCATCGACGTCCACCTGCCGACGTGCAGCGCGCCCGACACGAAGTGATGCGCGAGATCGAGGATGTAATCCGCCTTGCGCTTCGACACGCCGCAGCTCGTCAGATTGTCCTGACCGAGCTTGATGATCTGCTGCGGAACGAGCTTCGGACACGCGGCGACGATGCGTTGCCACATCGCTTGCGCGGACGCGACGGAAATCTGCTGCCCGACCACCGAGCGCGCGAGCGTGACGAACGGATCGGCGCGACTCGACAGATGCACGGGGCCGAATTTCGGAATCAGTTTCTTGAGAATGCGGTCGCGCTTGACGAGATCGGCGCAGGCCTTGTCCCAATACGCCGGACGCGTGACGACGTCCGATTGCGGCTCGCCGTGCGCCGGCTCCGCGCCTTCCGAAGATGACGCCGCGACGCGCGGCTTGCGCGTCGATTCGGCTTCATGGCCTTCGACCGGGAAATCGCGCAGATCGGCCGCAAGTTCAGCTGCAAGCGCCCCATTGCCCTTCGCATGCGCGGCCCGCGCGCGCGACGCCTTTACGACGGCCGGCTCGGACTGATCCGCACCATTCGACAGACGCTTCGGCGCCGGCTTCGCGAGCACGCCGTGCGAACTCGCCGTCTTGCGCGCGACATGCAGGCCCGCCTTGACGCCTTTCGCCGATGCCGATTTGACCACCACCTTCGCCGTGCCCTTCGCGGCGACGCCGCTTCCCGCACGCACTGCCTTTACCTTAGCTGCCGCGTTCGATTCAGACGCGGCCCGTTTAGCCGGCGCCTTCGTGGCCGTTGCCATCCTGCCTCCTGCCTGGCGAGTCGATCAGTGGGAAGTACGAGGTGCGCTCAAACGCGACGCCACTCGGTCAACCCGCCCGGTTTGTCTTCGAGCGCGACACCGGCATCCAGCAATTCCTTGCGGATGCGGTCCGCCTCGGCGTAGTCCTTTGCCTGCTTCGCGGCGACGCGCGCGGCGATTTTCGCTTCGATCGCGGCGACATCCAGCGCGCCCTCGTCGACACTGCCCCCCGCCTGCTGCAAAAACGCGCGCGGCTCGCGCGTGAGCAGCCCGAGCACAAGCGCAAGACCCTGTAACTGACGTGCAAGCGACGCATCGCGCGTACGGTTCACCTCGCTTGCCAGCTCGAACAGCACCGACACGGCTACAGGCGTATTGAAGTCGTCGTTCATCGCCGCGCGAAAACGCTGCGCGTGCGCTTCGTTCCAGTCGATCTCGCCTGCTGCGGGCGACGTGTCCTTCAGTGCCGTATACAGACGCGTCAACGCGCTGCGCGCATCGTCGAGATGGACGTCGCTGTAGTTGAGCGGCGAACGGTAGTGCGCGCGCGCAATGAAGAACCGCACGACTTCGGCATCGTACTTCGCGAGCACCTCGCGGATCGTGAAGAAGTTGCCGAGCGACTTCGACATCTTCTCATTGTCGATCTGCACGTAGCCGTTGTGCATCCAGTAATTGACGAAGGTTTGGCGCGTAGCGCCTTCACTTTGTGCGATCTCGTTTTCGTGGTGCGGAAACTGCAGATCCTGGCCGCCGCCATGAATGTCGAAATGCTCGCCGAGCAACGTGCAGCCCATTGCCGAGCACTCGATATGCCAGCCGGGACGCCCGCGCCCGTACTTCGAATCCCAGCCGGTGTCGGCCGGCTCGTCGGGCTTCGACTGCTTCCACAGGACAAAGTCGAGCGGGTCCTGCTTCGCGTCGTTGGCGGCCACGCGCTCGCCCGCGCGCAGGTCTTCGAGCGACTTGCCCGACAGTGCGCCATAGTTGGCGAACTTGCGCACGGCGTAGTTCACGTCGCCGTCGGCGGCCTGATAGGCGTAGCCGTTCGCCTCGAGCGTTGCGATCATGCCGAGCATCTGAGGAATGAATTCCGTTGCGCGCGGCTCGAGGTCGGGCCGCTCGACGCCGAGCGCGTCCGCATCCTCGTGCATCGCCTTGATGAAGCGGTCGGTCAGCGAGCGGATCGACTCGCCATTCTCGACAGCGCGACGGATGATCTTGTCCTCGATATCGGTGATGTTGCGCACATAGGTGACCTTGTAGCCGAGCGTGCGCAGCCAGCGCTGCACGATGTCGAATACGACCATCACCCGTGCATGGCCCACGTGGCAATAGTCGTACACCGTCATCCCGCAGACATACATGCGCACTTCACCTTCATGAAGCGGCACGAAATTTTGCTTGTCACGCGCGAGCGTGTTGTAGATGCGCAGAGATTCCATAGAGACGATGCGTGGGCCGAAAGAAATCCGCTTGCTGTTCCCGGTGATACCGCGCCGGACGAAACCATGCAACCTCGCAAATCAAGGACATGCATGAAGACGGACATGGCGGCATGACTGACAGCATGTCGCGCAATGGTGCGGGATCAGGCTGACGTCAAGGCGGAGACGACCACGAGTGGCGAAAGACAGTCTGTGGTTCCACGGAACGCGCAGACCTTTTGTTAGAATGGGTCGGAGTATAACATCCCGACCTGAGCCTATGAAACACTCCAGCGGCCGTGCGCGAGGCGCGTCGGCGCTCCGTTCGGCGCTTTTTCCGGCGCCTTTCCCGGCGCTTGCCCCGAACTCCCGCGCCTCGACTGCGTCGCGCCGTCGCGCTTGGCTCGCCGCGTTGAGCGCGGCTGCGGGCTCGGCGTGCTGCGGTCTCGCCCTCATGGTCCTGCCATCGGCGCCTGCCTTCGCGCAGAAAGCCCCGACCGTCGCTCATGGTCCCGCCGTGCGCGACATGACGCCGGATGCCGATGCGTCGATCCAGGAAAAGAACTGGACAGCCGCGCTTGCGCAACTCGATGCGCGCATTGCGGCGAATCCGCGCGACGCCCAGGCGAAGTTCAAGCGCGCCACGGTGCTCGCGCGCCTGAACCGCGACGACGAGGCGATTACCGCCTTCACCGAACTGACCCAGACCTACCCCGAACTGCCCGAGCCGTATAACAACCTCGCCGCGCTCTACGCGAAGCAGGGGCGCTACACGGAAGCGCGCGCCGCGCTGGAGACAGCCGTCAAGGCGAGCCCCGGTTATGGTCTCGCCTACGAGAATCTCGGCGACCTGTATCTGCGCATGGCGGGTCAGGCGTATCGGCGGGCGCAAAGTCTGGGCGTCGGCAACGGCACGACGGCCCAGCGTATCGCCGACATCGACAAGATCGTCGCCCCGCGCAAGCCGTCCGCTGCGACGAAAGCCGCCCCTGCCGCTGTCGAGACCGACTATACGAATCGCGCCACGCCGAACATCGTCAATACGCCTGCCTTCCAGTTCGGCGGCCCGAACGGGTCGCTCGCGGTACCGCCGTATGTTGCGCCGTCGCAGTGAGCGTCGACGGGCGCCGTCCGGCGCCCTTTTGTCTCACTTGAATTCACCCTGATTTCACCCGAGGATTTACATGAAATGGTTGATGTTGGCGCTCGGCAGCGCCGCCCTGATCGCGAACGCACCGGCAATTGCGCAGAACGGATCACAGGCAGCGCATCCGTCCGTTCTCTTCAAGACGTCGGACGGCGACATTCGCGTCGAGCTGTATCCCGAGAAAGCGCCCAAGACCGTCGCTAACTTCCTCGACTACGTGAAATCCGGTCAATATAACGGAACGATCTTCCATCGCGTAATTCCCGGCTTCATGATCCAGGGCGGCGGCTACACGACGAGCTTCGCGGAAAAGCCCACGCGCGCGCCAATTCCGCTCGAAAGCCGCAACGGCCTGAAGAACATGACGGGCACCATCGCGATGGCGCGCACGAGCGATCCGAATTCGGCCACGGCACAATTCTTCATCAATACGGTCGACAACGCCGGCCTCGACTATCCGAATCCGGACGGCAACGGCTACGCGGTGTTCGGCAAGGTGACAGCGGGCATGGACGTCGTGAAGAAGATCGAAGGAACGCCGACCGCTTCACGCGGCCCGATGAACGACGTGCCGCAAAAGCAGGTCGTGATCCAGTCGGCGACAATCGTCAGCAAATAAGGCAGGCGGATTCACACCGGCAACCAGGTTGGGCAATCAGGTTGAGCAACGCGGGTTGTGCCAATCGGGCTACGGGGGATAGCGAATCGGACGGTAGACGGCGGCAGGCAATGCGCCTTGCCAATATCGCCGACAATGGACGCACGGGCGGCGCAGCAAGCGGGCTGCCCGCGCCGCGGCGCCCGATCGCAGACGACGCATTTTGCAAACACGGCGACGCGCGCCGTGCGATGGAACGAGCCATCGTGGGCATGCGCGGCGCCGCAACGAACCATGCCACGGGCGCGAGCCGGTTGCCGCTTCGGCGGCGACGCGTCGCGCCCTCCACTCACTTAGACCCAAAGGAAATCATCATGGTCGAACTGCACACGAACCACGGCGTCATCAAGCTGGAATTGGACGCCGACAAAGCACCGAAGACGGTCGAAAACTTCCTCGCCTATGTGAAAGCTGGCCACTACGACAACACGGTGTTCCATCGCGTGATCGACGGCTTCATGATCCAGGGCGGCGGCTTCGAGCCTGGCATGACGCAAAAGCCGACCAGCACGCCGATCGCGAACGAGGCGAACAACGGCCTGAAGAACGTCAAGGGCTCGATTGCGATGGCGCGCACGAATGATCCGCATTCGGCGACGGCCCAGTTCTTTATCAACGTGAACGACAACGACTTTCTGAACCATTCGTCGCCGACGCCGCAGGGCTGGGGTTACGCCGTGTTTGGCAAGGTCGTCGAGGGCCTCGATGTCGTCGACGCGATCCGCAAGGTAAAGACGGGTTCGAAGGGCTTTCACCAGGACGTGCCCGTCGACGACGTGATCATCGAAAAGGCGGTCGTCGTCGAATAAGACAACGCGCGGGTGCCGGTCAGTGAATCGGCTTATTCTTTAACCAGCGATGAGCCACTGAGAGAAGCACACTTCAATGCTGCAAGAAACGCCGCTGCGAAGCGTCGCCGCGGGCGTGCCTGGCGAGGGCAAACGCCCGCACGCGGCGCGCCCGTTCTTCTTCATCGCGGACCTGCACCTGAGCGAGGCGATTCCGCACACCGTCGCTGCGTTCGAGCATTTCATCCGTGTGACGGCCGAGCATGCTGATTCCGTTTTCATTCTCGGCGATCTGTTCGAATACTGGATCGGCGACGACATGCTCGCCGAGCCCTTTCCCGCCCGCATGGCCAAGCTGATGCATACGCTGTCGGAGCGCGGCATCGCCCTTTACATCATGCACGGCAACCGTGACTTTCTGCTGGGCAAGCGTTTCATGAAGGCGGCCGGCGCAATCTGGCTGCCCGATCCGTTCGTCATCACCGCGTTCGGCACCAAGATCGCGCTCACCCATGGCGACGCGCAATGCACGGCCGACCGCGGCTATCAACGTTTTCGCGGCTTCGCACGTAACCGGCTCGCGCAGTGGCTGTTTCTCGTGTGGCCGTATCGCTGGCGCAAGGCGCTGGCAGAAAAGATGCGCCGATCGAGCGAAGCAGGACGCGCGCGCCCCGTCTCGCCCCGCTACGACGTGACGTCGGAAGGCATCGCGGCGCTATTCAGAAAGACCAGGACGGCCACCATCATTCACGGCCATACGCATCGGCCCGCGCTGCATCATGAGAAAGGCGGCATGCGCTGGGTGCTGCCGGACTGGGATCTCGATCATGGTGAGCGCCGCGGCGGCTATGTGCGCATCGATTCCGAAGGGATCAAGGCGTTGCGGCTAGACAAGTAACACCCGGGCGCGTGGCATCGACGCGATAGCTGCCTCGTCCTCGCCGCCCGCCGCTTAACGTTCCGCTCAACGTTCCACCACCTCGACCTTGCCTTCGAGCGCCGCCGACAACCGGCGCAAATTCAGCAGTGCGGCATCCGCGCCTTGCAGCGCCTCGAGACTCGCGCCGAGACGCTCCAGCGCCGCGACGATCTCGTCGATGCGCTGCGACTGCGATGCCGCGTGATTGATGAGCCCGTGAATCGCGAGGGAAACGGGGTCGTCGGCATTCGGTGTGATGCCGTATGCGCAAAACCCCGGACGCGCCGCCGAGCTTACGTCGGCGCCGGACGAGGCCGTGGCCGACGCGCTCGCCGCTGCCGGCATGATCACACGCGCCGGGTTGCCGACAGCCGTGCCGCCCGCCGGCACCGGCTTCACGACGACCGCGTTCGAGCCGATCTTCGCATCCGCGCCGATCGTGAATCCGCCCAGCACCTTCGCGCCCGCGCCGACGATCACGCCGCGTTCGAGCGTCGGATGCCGCTTGGCGCCGCGCGTAAGCGACGTGCCGCCAAGCGTGACGCCCTGATAGATCGTGCAGTCGTCGCCGACTTCGGCCGTCTCGCCGATCACGACGCCCATGCCGTGATCGATGAACACGCGCCGCCCGAGCGTCGCGCCCGGGTGAATCTCGATGCCCGTCATGAAGCGGCCGATCTGCGAGACAAAGCGCGCAAGCCAGCGCCGCTTAGCGCGCCAGCACGCATGCGCAAACCGGTGAAACACCAGCGCGTGCAGGCCTGGATAGCACGTGAGGACTTCCCAAGCGCTGCGGGCAGCGGGATCGCGCTCGCGGATCGTGGCGATGTCTTCGCGGAGTCTCGTGAACATGGCAATGAGGCTGTCGTAGGGATTGAGCGCCGTCGCGCTGCGCGCGGGGACGGGCCGCCGCCGCTGGCGCCCATGGCAGGCGTCCATTGCACGCGGCGAGCTTTGCTTATGACGTTCGAGCCATTGTAGGGCGAATGCGCGAAACCTGCCGGAAGCCCACGCAAACGACAAGGTCACGCACGGCGCGGGCAAAACGGCCACCCACGGCTGCCGGACGCTGTCGGATTTCGTCCGTCCGGCCACGGCAGGACGACGGCGAATCGCGCGCTAACGTTCGTCGCCGTCGCGCCCTTTCGTATTCAGCAGAATATGTTTCGCGATGCCGCGCACGATGTTCACCTCTTCACGCTCGAGTCCTGCACGCGCGAACAGCCGCCGCAGACGCGACATCAGCTTCTTCGGGTTGCCGGGATCGAGAAAGTCGAGCGCGATCAAGGCGTTTTCCAGGTGCACGTACATGCGCTCGATTTCATCGCTCGCAGCGAGCACGCCCGCGTTGCCGGCCGGCGTCTGTGCGCTCTCACCTTCGACCAGATACGCAATGCGCAATTCGTACGACAGCACCTGGATCGCCTGCGCCAGATTCAGCGAGCTATACGCGGGATTCGCGGGGATATGCGCGAGCGCGCTGCAACGCTCGACGTCCTCGTTGGAAAGACCCGTGCGCTCGTTGCCGAACACGAGTGCAATGTCGCCGTGGGCGGCATGCTCGTGCGCCTGTGCCGCGGCGGCGCGCGGCGCGAGTTGCGGCGGCCCGTATTCGCGCGAGCGCGCCGTCAGCGCGAGCGACCAATGCGCACCCGACAGCAGCGTCGCGAGCGTCGACACGACGATGATGCCGAGCGCGAGCACGTCGTCGCCCCGCTCGCCATCGCGATCGCTTCCGGATCGTTCTTCACGTCGGCCACGCGCGGCGCGACCAGCACGAGCCGCGAGAAACCCATTGTCTTCAGCGCGCGCGCCGCCGCGCCGACATTGCCCGGATGACTCGGCTCGACGAGCACGAAGCGGGTCGACGTAAAACCGCCCCCGAGCGTGCTGGCGTTGTCGGGAGCGGTGCTGGGTGAAGGTGAAGATGAAGGCGAAGGCGTCTGAACCACGATAAATATGGAAGAGCGAGGAAACGGTAATGGTAGCGCCAACTTGCCACCTGTTTCCATCCGCCGATTGGCCCAGACGGCGCTTGTCCCGTCGCCACGGCTGCATCCGTCACGTTTTGCGCGCCGCCGGCACGCGGCACCCCGAACTGCCTCGAACGGGCGAGACTCAGGTAAAATCCCGATATTCGCGCCGTGCCACTTGCCTTTCGTGGGCAAACGGCTTATCGCATCGCTCTTCGTCAATTCGTCTCCGTCGACGGAATGTATGTCCAGGTTTTGACCCAGTCTCAACCGGCGTGCGTTTCGCGCGATTAACAGCTTGTTTTCAGCTCAATATCGGACAGCCGCCGCGCGTCCGGCTTAAGGATTCAGACTCATGCATCCCATGCTCAATATCGCTGTCAAGGCCGCTCGCCGCGCCGGGCAGATCATCAACCGCGCGTCGCTCGATCTCGACCTCGTGCAGGTCAGCAAGAAACAGCACAACGATTTCGTCACGGAGGTCGACAAGGCGTCAGAAGCGGCCATCATCGAAACGCTGACCACCGCCTACCCCGATCACGCCATCCTCGCCGAAGAATCGGGCGAATCGGGCAACGAGTCCGAATACCAGTGGATCATCGATCCCCTCGACGGCACCACGAACTTCATTCACGGCTTCCAGTACTACTGTGTGTCGGTTGCGCTCGCGCACAAGGGCATCGTCACGCAGGCGGTCGTCTATGATCCGACGCGCAATGACCTGTTTACGGCCTCGCGCGGCCGCGGCGCGTACCTGAACGACCGCCGCATCCGCGTCGGCCGCCGCGACCGGCTCGCGGACAGCCTGATCGGCACGGGCTTTCCCTTCCGCGAAAAGGACACGCTCGAGCCCTATACGCACCTTTTCGCCGACATGACCAAGGCGTGCGCGGGTCTGCGCCGTCCGGGCGCGGCGGCGCTTGATCTGGCGAACGTCGCAGCGGGCCGCCTCGACGGCTTCTTCGAACAGGGCATCAACGCGTGGGACATGGCAGCGGGCAGCCTGTTGATCACAGAAGCCGGCGGGCTCGTTGGCAACTACACCGGCGATTCGGACTTCCTGCACCGCAATGAAATCGTGGCGGGCAACCCGAAGATCTATGCGCAGATGATTCCGATTCTGTCGCGCTACACCCGCACCAGAGAACAAGCAGCATAAGACGCTGGGCGTTGTCGAAAGGCGGCTTCGGCCGCTTTTTGCGTTTTGGGGCGCCGCCAGGCATCGCCAGGCGCACGACGCGAACGCCCAGGAAACGGCCTGCGGCCGGCTAAGTGCGTCGCGCGTCGAACGCAAAAATCCGGGCGCTGTGTTCCAATCGAAACCATGAAGAAAGGTTTCTACACGATTATCGCGGCGCAATTCGTGTCGTCGCTCGCCGACAACGCGCTTTTGATCGCGGCCATCGCGCTGCTCACCGAGATCCGCTCGCCGGCGTGGATCACGCCGATGCTGCAGATGTTCTTCACGATCTCGTACGTGCTGCTCGCGCCGTTCGTCGGCGCGTTCGCCGACGCGCTGCAAAAGCGCCACGTGATGTTCATCTCGAACGCACTGAAGGCGGGCGGCTGCCTGATGATGATCGCGGGCGTCCATCCGATGATCGCGTACGGCGTGGTCGGCTTCGGCGCCGCCGCTTACTCGCCCGCGAAGTACGGCATTCTCACCGAGTTGCTGCCCGCCGAAAAGCTCGTTGCCGCCAACGCGTGGCTCGAATCGGCCACCGTGCTGTCCACCATCGTCGGCACGATGCTGGGCGGCGCGCTGATCAGCACGTACGCGACGCGCTTCGTGCAGCACGCGCAATGGCCGCTGATCCATTCCGCCGCCGACCTCGCGATGCTCGCCGTCATGATCACCTATGCAATCGCCGCCGCGCTCAACGTGGGCATCCCGGACACAGGCGCGCGCTACCCGAACCGGCTGAACGAACCCGGCGAGCTGGTCGGCGAGTTCGTGCGCTGCTTTAACGTGCTATGGTCCGACCGGCTCGCCCAGATCGCGCTGTGGGTCACGACGCTGATGTGGGGCGGCGCAGTCACGCTGCAGCTGCTCGTGCTGAAGTGGGCGGACGCAAATCTCGGGCTGTCGCTGTCGAAGGCGGCCGTCATGCAGGGGGTCGCGGGCCTCGGTATCGCCATCGGCGCGGCCGCCGCTGCGGCGTGGATTCCGCTGCGCAACTCGCTGAAGGTGTTGCCCGTCGGCCTGATCACGGGCGGCGTCGCCATCGCGATGGCCTTCTACAGCAAAAACCTCTTTCCACCTGACACGGGCCTGCGCGTCGGCTCATTCTTCACGCCCGCCTACATCGCCTTCGCCTACCCGTTGATGGTTTTGCTCGGTGCGCTGTCGGGCTTCTTCATCGTGCCGATGAACGCCGTACTTCAGCACCGCGGCGCAACCCTGCTCACGGCCGGCCATTCGATCGCCGTGCAGAACTTCAACCAGAACCTGGCGGTGCTGCTGATGCTCGGTGCGTACGCGATTCTGCTCACGGCGAAAATGCCCGTGCAATGGATCATCGCCGCGTTCGGCCTGTTCATCACGGCGATGATGTGGCTCGCAAAACGCCGCAGCGCCGCGAACGCGCACAAGGTCGACATGCATGCGCTGATCGAGGAATGAGCGAAGCGTGTGCCAAGCATAGCCTCGCCTATTTTGTGACGGGAACCTGGCCATCCGGCCAGGTTCGCTGGATGCGTCGACGGGTTACACTCACGCCCTGAACAGTTACGCAAGAAAGACACGAGGATGGGCACTCAAACGGCAGCCGCAAGCGATATCGCGCAACACACCCCCATGATGCAGCAGTACCTGCGCATCAAAGGGGAGCATCCGGGCACGCTCGTGTTCTACCGGATGGGTGACTTTTACGAACTGTTTTTCGACGACGCCGAAAGGGCCGCGCGCCTGCTCGATCTGACACTCACGCAGCGCGGCGCATCGGGCGGCAACCCGATCAAGATGGCGGGCGTGCCGCACCATGCCGTCGAACAGTACCTGGCAAAACTCGTGAAGCTCGGCGAGTCTGTCGCGATTTGCGAGCAGATCGGCGACCCTGCTACATCGAAGGGCCCCGTCGAGCGCAAGGTCGTGCGCGTGGTCACGCCGGGCACGCTGACGGACGCTGCCCTGCTCTCCGACAAGTCCGACACCTATCTGATGGCTGTGTGCACCGGGCATAACCGGCGAGGCATCGTGACGACCGTCGGTCTAGCCTGGCTCAATCTGGCAAGCGGCGCCCTGCGCCTCGCGGAAGTCGCGCCGGATCAAGTCGCCGCCGCGCTCGAACGCATTCGCCCCGCTGAAATTCTGGTGGCCGACGTGCCGTCGTCGAGCGAGTCGAACGGCTGGACCCTGCCGTCGGGCTTCGGCGCGACCACGCGCGTGCCCGTTTGGCATTTCGACATCGCTTCGGGCACGCAACGCCTGTGCGATCAGATGGAAGTGGCGAGCCTCGATGGCTTCGGCGCGCATTCGCTGTCGTGCGCGTGCGGCGCGGCGGGGGCGCTGCTGCTGTACGCGGCCGCCACGCAGGGCCAGCAGTTGCGCCACGTGCGCAGTCTGAAAGTCGAGTACGAATCGGAGTACATCGGGCTCGATCCGTCCACACGCCGCAATCTCGAACTGACGGAAACGCTGCGGGGCACGGATTCGCCTACGCTCTGCTCGCTGCTCGATACGTGCTGCACGACGATGGGCAGCCGTCTGCTGCGTCACTGGCTTCATCATCCACCGCGCGATGCGTCGATTGCGCAGGCGCGCCAGCAGGCAATCGGCGCGTTGCTCGATGCGCCGCATGAAGCCAGTCTCGACTCGCTGCGCGGCGCATTGCGCCAGGTGTCGGATATCGAACGGATCACGGGACGCCTTGCCTTGCTGTCCGCGCGTCCACGCGATCTGTCGAGTCTGCGCGACACCTTCATCGCGCTCCCCGAACTGCGGGCGCAACTCGCTCCCGTGACGTCGGCGGCGGATTCCCTCGCACGTATCGATGCCTCGCTGGAACCGCCCGCCGGTTGCGTCGATCTGCTGAAGCAGGCCATCGCGCCGGAGCCAGCCGCGATGGTGCGCGACGGCGGCGTGATCGCGCGCGGCTACGACGCGGAACTCGATGAACTAAGAGATATTTCGGAGAACTGCGGACAGTTCCTGATCGAACTCGAAACTCGCGAACGGGCGCGAACGGGCATCGGCAATCTGCGCGTCGAGTACAACAAGGTTCACGGTTTCTATATCGAAGTGACGCGCGGCCAAACCGACAAGGTGCCGGACGACTATCGCCGCCGTCAGACGCTGAAGAACGCCGAGCGCTACATCACGCCCGAGCTGAAGACATTCGAAGACAAGGCGTTGTCCGCGCAGGAACGCGCACTCGCGCGCGAGAAGGCCTTGTACGATGCGCTGCTGCAAGCGCTGCTGCCGTTCATCGCCGACTGTCAGCGCGTCGCGTCGGCGCTCGCCGAGCTCGATCTGCTTGCCGCCTTCGCAGAACGGGCCCGCGCGCTCGACTGGGTTGCGCCGGGCTTCAACGGAACGGGCGGCATCGAGATCGACCAGGGCCGGCACCCCGTCGTCGAGGCGCAGGTCGAACAGTTCATCGCGAACGACTGCGTGCTCAGCCCGGAGCGCAAGTTGCTGCTGATCACCGGCCCGAACATGGGCGGCAAATCGACCTTCATGCGCCAGACCGCGCTGATTGCGCTGATGGCGTATGTCGGCAGTTATGTGCCTGCGCGGCGCGCATCGTTCGGCCCGATCGATCGCATCTTCACGCGCATCGGCGCCGCGGACGATCTGGCAGGTGGCCGCTCGACCTTCATGGTCGAAATGACGGAAGCCGCTGCCATTCTCAACGACGCAACGCCGCAAAGCCTTGTACTGATGGACGAAATCGGCCGGGGGACGTCGACCTTCGACGGGCTCGCGCTCGCGTGGGCCATCGCGCGGCATCTGCTTGCGCACAATGGCTGCCATACGCTGTTCGCGACTCACTACTTCGAACTCACGCAGTTGCCAGCCGAATTCCCGCATGCGGCGAACGTTCATCTGTCGGCCGTCGAACATGGTCACGGAATCGTGTTCCTCCACGCCGTCAACGAAGGCCCGGCCAACCAGAGCTACGGCCTGCAAGTTGCACAACTGGCGGGCGTGCCGAACGCGGTGATTCGCGCGGCGCGCAAGCATCTCGCGTATCTGGAGCAGCAATCGGCCGCACAACCGGCGCCGCAACTCGATCTGTTTGCGGCGCCCGTCATCCAGCTCGAAGATGCGGACGACACCCCGTCAACAGCGGCGCCGGACGCTGCAACACAAGCCCTTGTCGAAAGGCTGCGCGAAATCGATCCGAACGATCTGCGTCCGCGCGATGCACTCGATCTGCTGTACGAACTGCATGAACTGGCCAAGTCGCCAGATGCTCACGGCTAAGACGCGCGGTGCGCGTATGCGGCCGCGCCGGCGTCGCGCGCGCGGCGCGGCGCGCTCCGCCCTCGTGCTCGCTGCCGGGCTGTTACTGGCCGCGCACGGCTGCGCGACGTTGGCGAAAGATGCGTCGTCTCACTACGCATTCGCTGTCATCGGCGGCACGCTCCAGAGTCCCGCGGACGAGCCGCTCACGCTGCGCCTGCTCGACGCGATCGGCCATGACCCCGACATCTCGTTCATCGTCTACGACGGCAACCTGAAGAACGGCAAGGAAGCCTGCCGCGACTCGCTGTTCGAAACGCGCCATACCGTGCTCGAAACATCGAAACCCGCCCTGATCTTCGTTCCGGGACAGCACGACTGGGCGGATTGCGGTACGGCCGAAGCCGGCGGCTATGATCCCGTCGAGCGGCTCGATCTGCTGCGACAGACGCTATTCGCGGACGAGTCGTCGATGGGACAGAATCCGATTCCGCTCGCGCGCGAAAGCGAAGTATCGCGATTTCGGCCCTATCGCGAAAATGTGCGCTGGCTGATGCACGATACGGTGTTCGTGGGGCTGAACGTGCCGGGGCCGAACAATCACTATCTGAACGCGGGCGGGCGCAACGGCGAGTTCGAGGACCGTGTCATCGCGAATGCGTTCTGGCTCGATCATGCTGCTGAATATGCGAAACGCCGCGACGCGCGCGCCATCGTCGTGCTGGTTCAGGGGGACTTCGATCCTGAGCGCTACGAGCGGCCTGAGCGATTTGCGTGGCTGCGCTTCGGGCATCGGTCGAAGCGCGACGGCTTCATGGAATTCAAGCGCAGTCTCGTCAAGCTCGCCGAAACGTTTCGCGGCCCTGTCGTGGTGATTCATCAGGATGACGATCGATCGCGTGCGAGCTTTATGATCGATCAACCGCTGCGCAACGACAAAGGCGAGCTGGTGATGAATCTCACCCGAATCGCATTCGCGCCGCGAAGCCCTCAGAACCAGTGGGTACAGATCGATGTGGATCTTGGCAAACGGCCACCGCTGCGCGTGAGCGTGAAGGACGTGCCGAAGAATTTGCCATTGCCCACCGCGCCGACACTGTCGCCGCACATCGATGCATCACCCCCCACGCCCCCGCCGATGCCGACCGTGCCCGATTCCGCGCCCGCATCGGAACTGCCGCCAATCCTGCCCGAGCCGCCTCGCTCGCCGGCGCCCGATTCCGGCGGCGCGGCCAGCAGCGGCGCAAACGCGGGCAACGGAGCAATGTTCCACTAACGCCCGCCAGATACGACAACGGGCGCCTAGGCGCCCGTTTCGGTTGGTGCCGCGCCGTCGGCTATCTGGCCGGGCGCGATGCGGTCGACTTCAATGCAGCGTCGGACGTGACGGTTCGGCGTCGTCGGCGCCATCTTCGTCATCGTCTTCATCGACGATTTCGAGGCCGCTGGCGCCATGCGCGTGCTCGTGCTGGATTTCGTCGTCGGTCGCTTCGCGCACGTCCTGAACCGTCAGCTTGAAGCGCAGCGCCATGCCCGCGAGCGGGTGATTGCCGTCGAGCACGACCTTGTCTTCGGCGACGTCAGTGACCGTGTAGATCAGCGAATCGAGGTCTTCGTCGCCTTCTTCCGGCGTGCCTTCGAACTGCATGCCGACTTCGAGCGGTTCGGGAAAACGGCTACGCGGCTCGATCTTCACGAGCTCGGGATCATACTCGCCGAACGCGTCCTGCGGCTCCAGCTGGATCTGGGTTTCGAAGCCGGGCTCATGGCCGTCAAGCTCTTCCTCGATCTTGGGGAACGTGCCATCATAGCCGCCGTGCAGATAAACCATCGGCTCGTCGCTTTCCTCGATCAGATTGCCTTGCGCATCCGACAGCTTGTAAGCGACCGATACGACGGTGTTCTTTGCGATTTTCATTCGATTCTCCAGATTACGACTCACATTATACGATGCCCGTGCGGCCCCCTGACTACCCCGCTGGCAAAGCTTCAGCGCGTCCTTCCAGGACTCCCGTTTCCGCCTCTCGCGCGCCATCGCCCGATCAATCCTCGCCCCTGTTAGGCAACCTGACGCCGTCGCAATTCATGCGGCGTTACTGGCAAAAAAAGCCGCTCCTGATCCGTCAGGCGATCCCGGACATTGCCGCGCCGCTCACTCGCGACGAACTCTTCGAGCTGGCCGACCAGGACGAGGTCGAATCGCGCCTCATCACGCACTTTCGCAACAAATGGCAGCTCGAGCATGGCCCGTTTGCTGCAGACGAGTTGCCGTCCGTCAGACAACGCGCGTGGACGCTGCTCGTCCAGGGCGTCGACCTGCATAACGACAGCGCGCGCGCACTACTTGACCGCTTTCGCTTTGTGCCCGACGCGCGCCTCGACGACCTGATGGTCTCGTATGCGACAGATGGCGGCGGCGTCGGTCCTCATTTCGACTCTTACGATGTCTTCCTGTTGCAAGTACATGGCAAACGCCGTTGGCGGATCGGCGCACAACGCGATCTGTCATTGCAGCCGGGCTTGCCGTTGAAAGTTCTACAACACTTCGAACCCGAAGAGGAATGGCTTCTGGAGCCCGGCGACATGCTTTATTTGCCACCGCATATCGCCCATGACGGCGTTGCGCAGGGCGAATGCATGACCTGTTCGATTGGCTTTCGCGCGCCGTCGACGGCCGAGTTGGCCGCGCAATTTCTCTACTACCTTGCTGAGCGCGGCGAAGCGGCCGGTGCGCGCGATCGCGACGCACTGTATCGCGATCCGCAGCAGCCCGCCGTCGCGAAGCCTGCGGCACTGCCCGCCGCGCTGGTCGATCGGGTGGGTGCAATCCTTGCTAAGATCGACTGGAGCGACAAGGATGTGTCGACGTTTCTCGGTACCTACCTGAGCGAGCCGAAACCTAGTGTCGTGTTCGATCCGCCGCAACGCCCACTCGATGCAGCGCGCTTTGCGAAGCGTGCAAGCAACGAAGGCGTGCGGCTCGACCGTAAAACTGTGCTGCTTTACGACAATCGCTTTTATTACCTGAATGGAGAAGAAAATAGCCTGACAGGCGTAAAAAGCTGGTTGACTGAACTCGCTGACAGCCGCTATCTGAGTGCGAAACGCTTTGTAACACTCTCACAGCAATCGTCGGTGACAGCACTGCTACACGAGTGGTATCGTGCGGGCTGGATACAGATGGGGGAACTGAGATAAGATTCGCTCCGCTGTCATACCGTATAGCGAAAAATTGTCTGAGAAAGACAACGTATTGGCCCCGGATTTGTCGACGGTCGATACGAAAGTGCATATAATTTCCGCCCAAGCCGTAGGGAAGATTCACGCTCATGAAGTGCGGTCTCCACCAGCGGCCCAGGTCGGTGTTGGAGCACATTACCGGTTTTATTTTGCGCTGTTGCTTACCTTTAACCATAAAAGGACGTGATCATGAAGAAATCCCTCCTCGTAGCATCCCTGTTGGCAGCTGTGGCACTGGCTGCATGCAACAAGAGCAGCGACCAGGCAGCTGCCCCGGCTAGCGACGCTGCTGCCGCTTCGGCACCGGCTGCTGCTGCTTCGGATTCGGCTGCTGCTGCTTCGGGCGCTGCCGCTGCTGCGAGCGACGCTGCTGCTTCGGCTTCGACGGCTGCTTCGGACGCAGGCGCTGCTGCTTCGGACGCTGCTGCTTCGGCAGCTGCTCCGGCTTCGGGCGCAAGCCAGTAAGCTGTAGCACAGGGTTCGCCTCAGGGCGAAACTGCCACGGGAAGTCCGAGGGCTTCCCGGGCAAAACAAAACGCCACGGTTCAAACCGTGGCGTTTTGTTTTATGCATCGATTTTTATTTTACTTATTCGACTCGCATGCGAACCGGGATTTAGCTTCCAAACGCTTTAAACCAATCGCACCGTATAAATCTCTGCACGACAAAGCCTCGCTGCCTCGGTAACGCAAAAAGCGTTCGCCGATACAACGAGCTTTTCTCTTCCTCAAGCCTGCGGGTTCTCCTCGAAAAACTCGCGCACGACATCGATCTCCCGCGTGCGCTTGAACGGCGGCAGGCTCTGCCATATACGGCGTCCATAGGGTTTGTCGACGAGACGCGTATCGCAGATCATCAGCACGCCCCGATCGGTTTCAGAACGGATAAGACGCCCCGCGCCCTGCTTCAGCGTAATCACGGCCTGAGGCAGCTGATGAACCGCAAAAGGACTCAGACCTTTCTTAGTCAGCGCATCGAGTCGCGCAGACAGCACAGGGTCATCAGGCGGCGCAAACGGAAGCTTGTCGATGATGACGAGCGACAACGCATCGCCGCGCACATCGACGCCCTCCCAGAAGCTCTGGCTGCCCACGAGAATCGCATTGCCGTACGACCGAAACCGGTCGAGCAGTTCCGTGCGGCTTGCATCGCCCTGCACGAGCAACGGCATGTTCCAGCCGCGCGATTCGATGACGTCGCGCAGCTTCGACGCGATCCGGTCGACGGCGCGCAGTGTCGTGCACAGCATGAAGACGCCCCCACCTGAGGCTTCGATTGCGGGGAGCGCGGCATCGAACACAGCATCGGTGAACATCGGTGACGACGGCTGCGGCAGGTTGCGCGGCACATAGAGCAAGCCCTGCACGCCGTAATCGAAGGGACTCGGCAGCGTCATCGAGCGCCGCGAGTTGAGGCCCATTTGCGCCGCATAATGCGTGAAGTCGCCGCGCACGGACAACGTGGCCGACGTGAACACCCACGCGCGCGGCACGCCTGCGCGCTGCTTCGCGAAAATCGGCGCGACCGACAGCGGCGTTTCGTGCAACTGCACAGTGTGCGAAAACACTTCGATCCAGCGAACCTTCTCGTTCAGATCGCTCTTCGCGTCATCGGCAGCCGTGGTTGCCGCATCGCGTTCCGTCTGCGTCGGCGGCGTCGTCCAGCCCGACAGCACGTCCTGCAATTCGCGCGCGCGGCGCAACAACGCGGCCAGCGACTCGGCCCGCTCCGACTGCGCCGCGAGCGCGCTGGCGAGCGCACCGAGTTCCGTTTCGACGGCTTGGAGCGCCGGGAACAACGGATGATCGTCGGGCAACTGGCCAATCGACAGACGTACCGAGTCTTCCTTGAACGCGAGCCGCACATCGCGCGCCGAACGTTCGAGCGCCGCGCCGAGCTTCACCCAGTCGACGGCATCACGCGCATGGCCAAGCCCCTCGGCTACCGAGTCGCGCGCGAGTTCGAGAAACTGCGTGGTCGACAGCGTTTCGCCGAAGAACAGCGTCGCCGTTTCGGGAAGCTGATGCGCTTCATCGAAGATGACTGTGTTCGCCGTCGGCAGCAATTCCGCCATGCCCGTGTCGCGCAACATGATGTCGGCGAAAAACAGATGGTGATTGACGACGACGATATCCGCCTGCTGCGCCTCGCGACGCGCCTGCATCACGAAGCAGTCCTTGTAGTGCGGGCATTCCTGGCCCAGACAGTTGTCGCGCGTCGACGTCACCATCGACCACACGGCCGCCGTCTCCGGCACGCTCGCGAGTTCGGCCTTGTCGCCCGTGCGCGTGATCTTCGCGAAGCGGATGATGTCCTGCAGATACGACGTTTCCTGCCGCGACGGCAAGCGGCCGTTGTCCGCCGTGCGCTGCAAATAGTAGTGGCACAGATAGTTCGCGCGCCCCTTGAGCATCGCGACCGACACAGGCACCGCAAGCGCGTCGCGCACGGTCGGAATGTCGCGCTGATAAAGCTGGTCCTGCAGATGCTTCGTGCCCGTCGACACGATCACCTTGCCGCCCCACAACATGGCCGGCACGAGGTACGCGTAAGTCTTGCCCGTGCCCGTGCCCGCTTCGACGATCAGCGTGTTCTCGCCGCCTTCCAGACTGTCGTCGGCAGCCGCGCCATCTTCCGGCACAGCCTGCCCGGCGGCAGTCGCGGATGACGACTGCAACCGCCGCGCCGGGCGCTTCTGCGCCTCGAACATCGCGGGTTCGGGCATCGCGCGGCCCGAGGCTTCCATTGCGGCCGCCACGGCACGCGACATTTCGATCTGTGAGGCACGCGGCCGGTAGCCGTCGATCTGGCGCGCAAGCAGGCCGTCGGCGGCGAAGATGTCGGCGAGTTCGGACGAACGCTTGTGGCTCAGCGAGGCCGCCAGCGCGCCGCCGCCCGACGCGGGCTTCGCGGCACGCTCACCATGCGCAGACGCGTCATCGGCGCTCGCCGCGCGGGAAGAAGTGTGAAGCGGTGAATTCAAGGCAAGCTGTTCCTGCAAAGTCCGGCGTACGCCACGGGCAGAACGACGCAGGCTGCCTCGCCGCTCCGTCAGTTGCGCACTTCGGGTTCCAGCTGCAATTGCAGCAGGATGATGGTGTCCTTGACCTTGAGTTTGCGCTTTTTCAGGCGCTGTATCTCGAGGTCGTCGATGCCGGGGTCCTCGGACATTCTGTCGATCAACCGGTCAAGCCCGCTGTGCTCCGATTCCAGTTGCAGAATGCGGTCGCGCAGGGTGTCCGCGTCGATGACGCGATGGTGGTCGCGCATGCTCGCCTCCTCTTTCGAAACGGCGAAGGCCGCGCCGTGCGGTCGCTACGCTCGAGGTTGCTGTCCGGCCTGAAACGCGTTACGGCTGCTGATGCCTGATGCTACTACTGCTGTTGCTGCTGCTTCTGTTGCTGCTGTTGCTTCGCCTGCTCATCCTGCTTCTGCTTCGCCTTCTCGGCCGCCTGCTTCTGGCGCGCCTCGACATCGGCTTTGTGCTGCGCGGCGTTCGTCTGCTTCTGCTGGTAGCGCTGCTGCTTCTCGATGCG
Source organism: Paraburkholderia bengalensis (assembly GCF_037126505.1). Taxonomy (NCBI): domain Bacteria; kingdom Pseudomonadati; phylum Pseudomonadota; class Betaproteobacteria; order Burkholderiales; family Burkholderiaceae; genus Paraburkholderia; species Paraburkholderia bengalensis. Next base: position 100,204 of record NZ_JACFYJ010000013.1, on the reverse strand, counting down.
CTCCTGCGCCTTCTGCGCCGCCTGCTGGTGTGCCTCGTCGAGCTTGCGCTGGAAGTCGGCCTGCTTCGCGTCGTACGCCTTCTGGTTCGCGGCCGCTTGCGACGGCGAGATGCCGCGCTGCGCCTGGTCGATTGCGTGCTGTTGCTGCTTTTGCTGATACGCCTGCTCGTTCGCGGCGCGCTGCGGCGCTTGCGCGTCGCGCTGTGCCTGGCTCAGTTGATGCTGACGCTGCTTGTCCTCGTACGCCTGTGCGTTGCGCGTGTCCTGCTCGGCGCGCGCGGGCGCCTCGGCTTCCGCCTGCGCCCGCTTGATGGCCGCCTGCTCGTCGCGTTGGCGCGCATGCTCGACGCGTTTTTCGTCGTCGAGCGCGAGCTGCTCCTTGCGGATGTCGGCAGCAACGACGCGCATGTCTTCACGCGCCGAATTCAGGCAGTGGTTGACAAAAAACTTGCTATAACAGTTGTGCTGCGCAACGCCGTAGCGGTAGTTGTTCTCGGCGGTGCGCGCGTCGAGCGCCTTCTGACGCGCGTCGAAGTCGTTCGCTGCCGAGGCTTGCGTGCTGCCAGCCGCGACGCCCGAAGCCGCCACCGCAGACGAAGCCGCGACGGGATTGTCCTGCGCATCGGCGATGCGCGGCATGACTGAGACGAACGAAACGAACGAGACCGACGCAGCAAGCGCGAGCGCCCGAACGGATGCCGCAACCCCGAATGCAATCGAAGCGACGGGCGGCCTCGAGACAGACGGTGCGGGCAATGCGAGCGATGATCGGCGTGAAGGTCCGGGCAGATTTCCGGACGTGAGGCGTGAGGTCGGCAACGTCGTAGAGGGTCAACGGAACATGCCCGAAATTCTATCACCCCGCGCTTGAGCGCTCGGTCATTTATGGCAAAATGCCCCGCTTCAGCGAGCTTTCACGAGCTTTGCCGACGTTTCAGCAACCCGGCCGCCGCCCGCCTCGCGCGAGAGCGGCCACAGTCGAATCCGGCAGGAAGATCAAGCCCTTATGACGGACACCGTAGCACTCAAGATCGTACAGCGCATCGCCACCGAACTGACCGTCCAGCCGCGCCAGGTCGCGGCGGCCGTGGAACTACTCGATGAAGGAGCGACTGTCCCGTTTATCGCCCGGTATCGCAAGGAAGTGACGGGCAATCTCGACGACACGCAGCTGCGCACGCTCGAAGAGCGCCTGCTCTATCTGCGCGAGCTCGAAGACCGCCGCGCCGCCATCATTGCGAGCATCGACGAACAGGGCAAGCTGACGGACGAGCTGCGCGCCGCTATCGAAGGCGCCGACAGCAAGCAGGTGCTCGAAGACCTTTATCTGCCGTACAAGCCGAAGCGCCGCACACGCGCACAGATTGCCCGCGAAGCCGGTCTGCAGCCGCTCGCCGATGCGCTGCTCGCCAATCCCCTGCTCGACCCGCAGACAGAAGCCGCGCAATACGTCGATGCCGACAAGGGCGTCGCCGATGTGAAAGCCGCGCTCGACGGCGCACGCGACATTCTCTCCGAACAGTTCGGCGAAACGGCGGAACTGCTCGGCAAGCTGCGCGACTATCTGTTCAATCAGGGCGTGGTGACGTCGTCGGTCGTGGAAGGCAAGGAAGGCGAAGAAGGCGAGAAATTTCGCGACTACTACGACTATTCCGAAACGATCCGAACCGTGCCGTCGCACCGCGCGCTCGCCCTCTTCCGTGGCCGCAATGCGGGCGTGCTGATGATCAAGCTGGGGCTCGGCGAGGAACTCGACGCGCAGGTGCCGCATCCCGGCGAGGCGATGATCGCGCGCCACTTCGGCATCGCGAACCAGAGCCGCCCGGCGGACAAGTGGCTGTCCGACGTGTGTCGCTGGTGCTGGCGCGTGAAGGTGCAGCCGCACATCGAAAACGAGTTGCTGACAAACCTGCGCGAAGAAGCCGAGAGCGAAGCGATCCGCGTGTTCGCACGCAATCTGAAGGATCTGCTGCTCGCCGCGCCGGCGGGCCCGAAAGCCGTGATCGGCCTCGATCCGGGCTTGCGCACGGGCGTGAAGGTCGCGGTCGTCGATCGCACGGGCAAGCTGCTCGCGACCGACACGATCTATCCGCACGAACCGCGCCGCGACTGGGACGGTTCGATCGCGAAGCTCGCGCGGATCGCCGCGCAGACGCAGGCGGAGCTCGTCAGCATCGGCAACGGCACGGCATCTCGCGAAACGGACAAGCTCGCGAGCGAGCTGATGTCGCGCCATCCCGAACTGAATCTGCAGAAGATCGTCGTGTCGGAAGCGGGCGCTTCCGTGTACTCCGCATCGGAACTCGCAGCCAAGGAATTCCCGGAACTCGACGTGTCGCTGCGCGGCGCGGTGTCGATCGCACGCCGTCTGCAAGATCCGCTCGCGGAACTCGTGAAGATCGAACCGAAGGCAATCGGCGTCGGTCAGTATCAGCACGATGTGAACCAGCGCGAACTCGCGCGCTCACTCGACGCTGTCGTCGAAGATTGCGTGAACGCCGTCGGCGTGGATGCGAACACGGCGTCAGTCGCGCTGCTCGCGCGCGTGTCCGGCCTGAACGCGACGCTCGCGCGCAACATCGTCGATTTCCGCGACGCGAACGGCCCGTTCCCAACCCGCGAACATCTGCGCAAGGTGCCGCGTCTGGGCGACAAGACGTTCGAACAGGCAGCGGGCTTTTTGCGCATCAATGGCGGCGAGAATCCGCTTGATCGCTCGTCGGTGCACCCGGAGGCGTACCCCGTCGTCGAGCGGATGCTTGCGAAGATCAGCAAGAGCATCGGCGAGGTGCTCGGCAATCGCGACGCGCTTGGCCGTCTGTCGCCCGCGGAGTTCGTCGACGATCGCTTCGGCCTGCCCACTGTGCGCGACATCCTCGCAGAGCTGGAAAAGCCCGGCCGCGATCCGCGCCCCGAGTTCAAGACGGCGACGTTCCGCGAAGGCGTCGAGAAGATTTCGGATCTGTCGCCGGGCATGGTGCTCGAAGGCGTCGTGACGAACGTCGCCGCGTTCGGCGCGTTCATCGATATCGGCGTGCATCAGGACGGTCTCGTGCACGTGTCCGCAATGTCGACCAAGTTCATCAAAGACCCGCACGAAGTCGTGAAGGCGGGGCAGATCGTCAAGGTGAAGGTGCTCGAGGTCGACGTGAAGCGCCAGCGCATTTCGCTGACGATGCGGCTGGACGACGACTTCGCGGCTGGTGCGGCAACGGGGCGTGCGGGCGGACAGCAGGATCGCGGCGCCGGACGTGCTGCGGGTGGCGGACGGCCCCAGCAGCGTTCGCGTGAGGCGGAACCCGTCAACGCGATGGCGGCGGCGTTCGCCAAGTTGAAGCGGTAAAAGCGCTGCCTAGGCTCGCGGGCGTCGCCGTCGGGTGACACCCGTGGCAAGGGCATGTGCGTCAGCGGTTTCGCGGATGCCACCGACGCCGCTCATCACACGCGTCACAGCCCCAGACAACCAAACATCAAATCTCGATCTTGGTTCCGAGTTCGACGACGCGATTGGCGGGAATACTAAAGAAGTCCGTCGGCTTCGCCGCGTTCTGATGCATCCACGCGAACACGCGTTCGCGCCATACGGACATGCCGGGCAACTGCGTCGGCACAACGGTCTCGCGCGCGAGGAAGAACGACGTGTCCATCAGCTCGAACGACATGTCATGCGAGACGCTGATCTGTTCGAGCACCGCCTTCACATCGGGCGTCTCGTTGAAGCCGTACGCGGCCTTCACCAGAAACAGCCCGCCCCCGACGTCCTTGACCGTCAAACGATCCTTGTCCTCGACATACGGAATATCGCGCGTGATGAACGTGAGGAAGATCGTGCGCTCGTGCAGCACCTTGTTGTGCTTCAGGTTATGCAGCAGGCTCACCGGGACCAGCGTCGCGCTGCCCGTCAGATAGATCGCCGTACCCGACACGCGATGCGGCGGATGCGCGAGCAGCCCTTGCACGAACGGCATGAGCGGAATACCGTCGGCGGCGGTGCGCTCCTTCACGATCATGCGGCCCTTGAACCACGTCATCAGCAGGAAGAACAACAGCGCGCCGATGCCGAGCGGCAGCCATCCGCCTTCCGCGACTTTCAGCAGATTCGCACCGAAGAAGCCGAGATCGACCAGCAACAGCGCGCCGATGATCAGCGCCACGACGCCTTTGTTCCAGTTCCACACCTTGACCATCACGACGCTCGCGAGGATCGTCGTGATCACCATCGTCGCGGTGACCGCGATGCCGTAAGCCGCGGCCAGATTGTCCGAACTCTTGAATGCGACGACGATGCACAGAATGATGAAGAGCAGCATCCAGTTGACGACGGGCACATAGATCTGCCCGATCGCCAGTTCAGAGGTGTGCAGGATCTTCATGCGCGGCACGTAGCCGAGCTGGATCGCCTGGCTCGTCAGCGAGTACGCACCCGAAATCACCGCCTGCGATGCGATCACCGTCGCCACCGTCGACAGCACGACGAGGGGCAGCAGCGCCCAGTCCGGTGCAAGGAGATAGAACGGGTTTTCGATCGCCTTCGGATCATGCATCAGCAGCGCGCCTTGGCCGAAGTAGTTGAGCACCAGCGACGGCATCACGAGCGAATACCACGCGCAGCGGATGGGCGCCGCGCCGAAGTGCCCCATGTCGGCGTACAGCGCTTCCGCGCCCGTCAGCACCAGCACCACCGAGCCGAGCACGACGTAGGCCTGCAACACGTGCGCCGACATGAACGAAAACGCGTAGTACGGATTGAGTGCCTTGATGACTTCCGGCGACTGCACGATGTGCGACAGGCCCAACACGGCAAGCGTCAGGAACCACAGCACCATGATGGGGCCGAACAGCCGGCCGACGGTGGCCGTGCCGTGGCGCTGAATCCAGAACAGCAACACCAGGATCACCATCGTCAGCGGCAGAACGAGGTGCGAGAGTTTGGGCGCGGCGATCTCCAGGCCTTCGACGGCCGACATCACCGAAATCGCGGGCGTAATCACCGCGTCGCCGTAGAACATGCAGGCGCCGAAGATGCCGAGCATCACCAGCAGGCCGGCTGCTTTGCTTTTTGCGTCGATCGAGCGCAGTGCCAGCGCCATCAGCGCGAGCACACCGCCCTCGCCGTTATTGTCGGCGCGCATCACGAACATCACGTATTTGATGCTCACCACCACGACGATCGCCCAGAACAGCAGCGAGATCACGCCGAGAATCGAACTTTCGGTAAGGGGAATGCCGTGGGAGGGGCTGAAGGCTTCTTTCAGCGAGTACAGCGGGCTCGTGCCGATGTCCCCGAAAACCACGCCGATCGCAGCGACTGCAAGCGATGGCAACGGCTGCTTCGGGACGTGAGAGTTGTCTGTCATAAACGCGAAAAGAATCCGTTCCTGAGCGGCAAAAACGAACGCTATTCTAAAGAATATGGGCGTCGAATCCCACCATGCGGCCCGTTGTGTCGGCGCCACGCCTTTCGGCCACGACAACGCAGTGTAGCATCGCGCCCTTTGCCCGGTCTGCGATTGCGCGTGTCAAGGGCTCCATTGTCAAATTCTAATGGCCCGCCTTGATGGGGCGGCAGGAAGTCACCACCGGGCCGCGCTGACGCTGTGCTCCCGTTTTGATGTGCCCATAAAAAACGGAGCCATCACAAGGCTCCGTTCGAGTACACCGCAACATGCCGTCGCCGAAATGGGGCGACGGCGTCCGCATACTAGCCGGCGTCCGACGAACGCTCCTGACCGCGCTTGATCCACGCGCTGAGATTGTGCGGACGTACTGTGTCCCACTCCTCGAACGGTTGATGAATCCACGGGTTTGTCGCGAGGTACTGGACGTGATAGTCCGGCTTGACCTTCGAGCACGCCTTCCACCACAGCACGGCCGAACGCACCGACGTGATGGCCGGATAGCGTTCCTTCAGATGCTGCTGCACGCGCGCGAGCGTCACGCCCGAGTCGACGAGGTCGTCGACCAGCAGGACATTGCCCGACAGTTCGCCGCGCGTCATCGTGATGTATTGCGCGATGTCCAGCTCACCCTGCTCCGTGCCCGCCGCTTCGCGGTAGGAGCTGGTCGCCAGGATCGCGAGCGGCAAGTCGTAGATGCGCGACAGCTGGTCGCCGACGCGCAGGCCGCCGCGCGCGAGGCACAGGATCTTGTCGAACTTCCAGCCCGACTCGTGGACAGCCAGCGCCAGCAGCTCGATCAGCCGGTGGTATTCGTCCCAGCCGACCCAGAGGTTCCTGTCGTCGTTGCGTGGGTCCTTCATTTCAATCATCGGTACACCCTGGATCATGCGTTAAACCTTGAAGGGGTGACGCAAAAGAATGGTCTCGTCGCGGTCCGGACCCGTCGACACCATGTCGATAGGCACGCCCGCCACTTCCTGCACGCGTGACAGATACGCCTGTGCGTTCGCGGGCAGCTTGCTCCATTCCTTGATACCGACCGTGCTTTCCTTCCAGCCGCCGAACGTTTCGTACACCGGCTCGCAACGCGACACTTCATACGCGCCGCGCGGCAGAATGTCGGCATTCTTGCCGTCGACCGTGTAGCCGACACATAGCTTCACTTCGTCGAGGCCGTCGAGCACGTCGAGCTTCGTGATGCACAAGCCCGACACACCGTTGATCTGGATCGAGCGGCGCAGCGCGGCGGCGTCGAGCCAGCCGGTGCGGCGCGGACGGCCCGTCACCGAGCCGAATTCCTTGCCGACCTTCGCAAGCGTCAGGCCGACTTCTTCCTGGCGATTCGCGTTGTCCGCGTCGTACAGCTCGCTCGGGAACGGACCCGAACCGACGCGCGTGCAGTAAGCCTTCGTGATACCAAGGATGTAGTTCAGCTTCTGCGGACCGACACCCGCGCCCGCGCTAGCCGCACCCGCGACGCAGTTGCTCGAAGTGACGAACGGATATGTGCCGTGATCGACGTCGAGCAGCGTGCCTTGCGCGCCTTCGAACAGCAGATTGTTGCCCGCGTGGTTCGCGTCGTACAGACGGCGCGAGACGTCCGTCACCATCGGCTTCAGACGCTCGGCGTAGCCCAGCATCAGATCGAGCGTCTGCTGATAGTCGACAGCAGCCGCGCCGAGGTATTGGGTGAGCACGAAGTTGTGGAAATCGAGGTTCGCGCGCAGACGTTCGGCAAAGGCTTGCGGCTCGAACAGGTCCTGCACGCGCAGACCACGGCGCGCGACCTTGTCTTCGTATGCCGGCCCGATGCCGCGGCCCGTCGTGCCGATCTTGCCTGCGCCGCTGCGAGCTTCGCGAGCCTGGTCGATGGCAATGTGGTACGGGAGGATCAGCGTGGTGGCTTCGGAAATGAACAGACGCTTTTGCACGTCGACGCCGGCCGATTCCAGCTCTTCGATTTCCTTGAACAGCGCTTCCGGCGACAACACGACGCCATTGCCGATGTAGCAGGCGACGCCCGGGCGCATGATGCCCGACGGAATCAGACGCAAGATGGTTTTCTTGCCGCCGATGATGAGCGTATGACCGGCATTGTGACCGCCCTGGAAGCGGACGACGCCTTGCGCGTGGTCCGTCAGCCAGTCAACGATCTTGCCCTTGCCCTCATCACCCCACTGGGTACCCACGACGACGACATTGCGCCCAGGGTTCACATTCACTGCGCTGGCAGACATGTTGATTCTTAAGCTGGTTAAAAACGTATTTTACCTATGTTCGCGGGAGGCACCGGATTTTTTCGCGGACTGATGCCGGGAATTTTTCCAGATTTTCCTTTTGCGCTCAAAGGCATGGAGGCGGCGGCGCACCGCCGCGTCAGCACACAAGGGCCGCGGCGGCCACACGGCCGATCGTTGCGGCGTCACGCTTCACATTGCGTTTCATATGACGCCGCACGCATTCAGGCCACTCAGGACTTTGATTCGACGATCCATTGGCCGTTGCGCTCGATCAGCACGCGGTCGCATGCGAATTCGTCGAGGGCATGATCGTGGCCCGGCAGGGCCTGAATCACGACCTCGCCCGCATCGCGCAACGCGGCCACGCTCGTGCGCAGCGCTTCGTCGTGCTGCCACGGCGCAAGGATCGCGCTGCTACGCGCCTCGATGGGCGAAATGCGCGCCACTTCGCGCAGGTCCAGCGAAAAGCCGGTTGCCGCGCGTGCGCGGCCATACGCCTGGCCGACCTTGTCGTAACGGCCGCCGCGCGCGACGGCGTTCGGCACGCCGTCCACGTACGCCGAGAACATCACGCCGCTGTGATACGCATAGCCACGCAGATCGGCGAGATCGATCATCACTTCCGCGCCGTCGACCTGCTGCGCGAGGAACGCGAGATCGTCGAGCGCACGCGCGATTTCCGGCGCGTTCGGAAGACGTACACGCGCTTCTTCGAGCACGGAAGCATCGCCGTAGAGCGTGGGCAACGCACGCAGCGCGTCGCGCGTGACGGGCGTCAGGCCCGCCGTCAACTCATTCAGCAGCGGCACGTCCTTGCCCGCGAGCGCGCCGTACAGCGCCTCGCCGAGCGCCGCAGCCGCCGGCTCGCCGTCGACCAGCGCGCCGAGCACGGCGGCATGGCACAAGTCGAGGCGGACCTTGCCGAGGCCCGCCAGATGCAGCGAATCGAGCATCAGTTGCTGGATTTCCAGATCCGCTTCGAGACCGGCGTGACCGTAGATTTCCGCGCCGATCTGGATCTGCTCGCGCGTTGCGTGCAGGCCGCGCGGGCGCGTATGGAGCACGTTGCCCGCGTAGCACAGCCGCGTCACGCCCTGGCGGTTCAACAGGTGCGCATCGATGCGCGCGACCTGCGGCGTGATGTCGGCGCGCAGACCGAGTGTGCGGCCCGACAACTGATCGACTAGCTTGAACGTACGCAGATTCAGGTCGCTGCCGCCACCCGTCAGCAGCGATTCCAGGTATTCGAGCAGCGGCGGCATGACCATCTCGTAGCCATACGCGCGAAAACGGTCGAGCAGCCGGCGGCGCAATTCTTCTATCTTGCGTGCCTCGGAAGGCAGCACGTCGGCGATATTCTCGGGAAGTAACCAGGTCGACATCGATACAGTCCTACGATGGTGAATCCGGCGCCGTGGCCGACGCCGTTGAAATGGGGACGAGGCGCAGCGCGCGTCAACGCGAAACGTCGTACGAAGCTCGCGTCTTGCATTGGCCTTCATCGGCACGGCCGGCCGTGCGAGCGCGGCCATGCGCGCAATGTTTTCAGGCGCCGAAAAGCTGCCGTGTTGCCCGGCGACGCCCCGGGCCGATAGCATCGTGACGCAGGACTACGCCTCGTGAGCGCCGCCCGGCATCCGATCACGTTTAAGTCGCGATCAGCAGCAGAAGCAGCCCGAGCACCATCACGATCAGCCCGCCGATCCGGATATGGTGCGGCGGACGCTCCGCTATTTTACGAAACGTGTCGCGCCACGCGCTCGGAAAGACGAACGGGAACATCCCCTCGATGATCAGCATCAGTGCGATCGCGAGCAATAACGAGCCGGCTATGTCCATGCGATGAAGGCCGCCGCGATGCGTGTGCCGCGGCGTTCCGGTAATCAGTGTTTGTGCGCGCCCGTTGACGCGCCGGAAGACGGTTGGGCGACGCCCGCGGCGTCCGGGCCACGCATGAAGCGGAAGAAGTCGCTGCTCGAGTCGACCACCATCACGTCGCCCGGCTTGAAGCTGTTTCTGTAGGCCTGCATGCTTTGGTAGAACTGATAGAACTGCGGATCGCGGCTGTACGCATCCGCTGCAATCGACGCCGCCTTCCCGTCCCCATCGCCCTTGATTGCCTGCGCCTGCTTGTAGGCGTCGGCGAGCACCGCCTGCTGCTGATGCGCGGCGTCGGCCTTGATCTGATCGGCTTCCGACTGGCCCTGCGCGCGCTCCTGATCGGCCAGCTGCTCGCGCGCGGCGATCATCCGCTTGTAGACGGAATCGGCCATCGAGGCAGGAAAGTCGATTCGCGTCAGCTGCACGTCAACGACATCCACACCCAGCGAAGCCGCACCCTTTTGCATGCCGTCGCGCGCGGCCGTCGCGATTGCTTCCTGCCGGGCGAGCGCGTCGGGCAGCGTGTATTTCGCGAACGCGTCGCCGAGCGCGCCGCGCGCGAGCAGCGCGAGACGGTCAGGCAGGCTCTGCACGTCGCCCTTGGTTTCCGCGACGAGCTTCACGGGATCGGACACGCGAAACTTGATGACGGGGTTCACCAGCAGATCGGTCTTATCCGACGTCGCATAGCGGTCTTCATCGGGGCTGTCGAGCGACTGGATGCGCGTGTCCACCGACGTCACCGTTTGCAGCGGCGGCGGCAGCTTCACATGCAGGCCGGGACCGGCGAGCGTCGGCGCAGCGCCGCCGCGTGCCGACAGGACGGCCATATGCCGCTGATCGACGATAAATACCATCGACGATGCCGCGAACAGCACGATCACGACGGCCACGATGAGCGCAACGATTTTATTCATGTTCGCGCTCCTTATTGCAGATCGTCTTCGCGGCCGCGGCTGCGGAACGAATCGCGCGAACGGAAGGCGTCGCTGGCGGCCGCCGCCTGGCTGGCGCCGCTGACGGGCGCGGCGGGCGGCGCGACGATGGTCGGCGTGTTGCCGCCTTGCGCAGCCGGCGACGCGTTCTGCCCCGGCGGCACCGCCTGCGCCGATTGAGCCGATTGCCCCGCCTGGGACGATTGCGCGGCGGATGCCGGGCCGGCCGCAGCCGCGTCGGCGACGCGCTGGCGGGTCTGCTCGACCAGCTTGTCGAGCGGCAGATACAGAACGTTGCTGCCCGTCTTGCTGTCGACGAATACCTTCGTCGTATTCGAATAAATGTGCTGCATCGTTTCGAGATACATGCGTTCGCGGACGACAGCGGGCGCCTTCGAATACTGCGCGTACACTTCCTTGAAGCGCTCGGCGTCGCCTTCAGCCTGCGCGACGACGCGGTCGCTGTACGTCTTCGCGTCATCGATCATGCGCGCCGCTTCCGCCTGCGCGCGCGGCAACAGGTCGTTTGCATAAGCTTGCGCGTCGCGCTTTGCGCGTTCGCGATCCTGGCGCGCCTTGGCGGCGTCGTCGAACGCGGCCTGCACCTGATCCGGCACCTGCACGCTCTGGATCGTCACGCCCGTCACCACGAGTCCCGTATGCAATTCGTCCAGGGAATGCTGGATCGATTCCGTCAGTTGCGCGCGAATGGCTTCGCGATCCTGATTGAGAATGTCGGTCATGCTGCGCGCGCCGACGATTTCGCGCACAGCCGCCTGCGCAGCCTGCGTGACACTCTGGTCGGGGTCCGCGCTGCGGAAGAGGTAATCGGCGGGCTTGCGGATCTGGTACTGGACGGCAAAGCGCACGTCGACGATATCGGCGTCGTGCGTGAGCATCGACGCGTCCTTCACGTTCGCGAGACGCACCACGTTGTTGCGGCCGATTTCGACGGAGCGGACCTGACCCACGTTGACGACTTCGTGCGTTTCGAACGGGTATGGCAGACGCCAGTGCACGCCCTGCCCGGCCGTGCCGCGCAGTTCGCCGAAGCGCAGCACGACGGCCGCCTGGCCGTCCTGCACGACAAATACGCCGCTGCCGAGATAAATGGCGATCAGCACGCCGATGATGATGCCGACACCGATGCGCGCACCCCGCCCGTTGTCCGGACGCGGACCGCCGCCGCCTCCCTTGCGGCCGAAGATGCGCGACAGACGCCGATTGAAGTCGCGCCACATTTCGTCGAGATCGGGCGGACCTTCGCTGTCTTTACCGTTGGGCGGGCGCTTCGAGTCGTTCAGGCGCTGGCGATCGCCATTGCCTTCGCCCCGGCCCCAGCGCGGGTCGTTCAGCGACAACATGGCGCGCAGACGCAGCCAGATACTCCGCTCGTTGTAATCGTTCACCTGTGTTCGTTCACCAGAGTAGACAGCGGGTCAATGCAATTGGAACGGGTCGGCGCCCGTGTCTGGGATCTTGCGGTCTTCGCGGTGGTCTTCGCCCGCATCATCGTGTAGGTCTTGATGAAGTGCCGCCGCTCTCGGGTCTCCCTCTGACAGTACACCGTCAGACTCCGGAAGTTGTTCGGCAGTTGCGATTTCGGCGATGGCAGCGCGCAGTGTGTCCAGCCCTTGCCCCGTGCGCGCGCTCAAAAAGACGCGCGAAATATTACCATACTCATCCCTTTCGACCGCGTCGCCTCGGGCCGCCAGTTCAGGCACGGCGTCGATCTTGTTGAACACCAGCACCTGGCGGATCGTGTCCGCGCCGATCTCGCGCAGGACATCGTTCACCTGATCGATCTGATCGAGCCGCACCGCGCTCGACGCATCGACGACGTGCAGCAGCAGATCGGCGTGAATGGTTTCTTCGAGCGTCGCACGGAAGGCCGCGACCAGTTGGTGAGGCAGTTCGCGGATAAATCCTACGGTGTCCGACACGACAATCTGCCCGACGTCCTCGCCGAGATACACGCGGCGCGAGGTGGTGTCCAGCGTGGCGAACAGCTGGTCGGCGGCATAGGCCTGCGCTTTGGTCAGCGCGTTGAACAGCGTGGACTTGCCCGCGTTCGTATAGCCAACCAGCGACACCGACATCGTGCGGTTGCGCGCACGCGCGCGACGCTGCGTGCCATGCTGACGGCGCAGCTTTTCGAGGCGCCCCTTGAGCATCTTGATGCGCTCGCCGATCAGCCGGCGGTCAGTTTCCAGCTGTGTTTCGCCAGGGCCGCGCAGGCCGATACCGCCCTTTTGCCGCTCAAGGTGAGTCCACGCGCGAACGAGCCGGGTGGCCAGGTATTGCAACTGCGCAAGCTCGACCTGCAGTTTGCCTTCATGACTGCGCGCGCGCTGCGCGAAGATATCGAGAATCAGGCTGGTACGGTCGACCACGCGTCTGTTAAGCGCCCGCTCCAGATTACGCTGCTGCGCGGGCGCAAGCGCGTGATTGAAGATGACGATGTCGACGTCGTTCGCTTCGCACGCGACGCGCAATTCTTCTGCTTTGCCGCTGCCGACGAACATCGCGGCATCGGGACTGGAACGGCGGCCGGTGAGAGTAACGGCGGGATGGGCGCCCGCGCTTTGCGCGAGCAGGCTGAGTTCTTCGAGACTGGCTTCGAAATCGATCTTGCCGAAGTCGATGCCGACGAGTGCGGCGTTAATCAAATTGGTGGATGTCAAAATGAAGCGGCCGGTCAGTGTCGCCTGCGGACGACGCTCGACCGGCCGAGACGAAGGTTAGGACGATTCGGAATCCGGGTGGAAGTTCACCGGACGGGCAGGCACGACCGTAGAAATGGCGTGCTTGTAAACCATCTGGGTGACCGTATTCCGGAGCAACACGACGTACTGGTCGAACGATTCAATGTTCCCTTGAAGCTTGATGCCGTTGACCAGATAGATCGAGACGGGCACATGCTCTTTACGCAGTGCGTTCAAAAACGGGTCTTGTAACAATTGCCCTTTGTTGCTCATAGCAAACTCCGTATTTTTTTGCAGGTTGACTTAATTGCCGGCGAAGAAAAAGAAATCCGCCGTCAATCGCTACACTATAGCCGATTTTCATTACCCGGCGGTTCGCCTGGCCGTTCGGCCAAGAGCCACTGTACATGCGGGTTTCAGCCCTTGTCCGCGTAGGGGTTCGTCGAGGATCGGAACTCTATTCGCAATGGAGTGCCTGTCAGCGCGAAAGTTTCACGGAAGCGGTTTTCGAGGTAGCGCTTGTACGTATCTGTGATGGCATCGAGCGCATTGCCGTGGATCACGATGATCGGCGGATTCTGCCCCCCCTGGTGTGCGTAGCGCAGCTTCGGACGCACGGGGCCCCGGCGGCGCGGCTGCTGGAACTCGACGGCTTCGATCAGCGCGCGTGTGAGCTTCGGCGTCGGCAGCTTGGCCATCGCGGCCTTGTAAGCGTCGTCGACAGAGCGCATCAGCGGGCCGATTCCCGTTTTTTCCGCTGCGGAAATGAAGTGAAACTTGGCGAAGTCGAGAAATTTTAGCTTGCGCTCGAGATCCGACTTGGTGCGCTCACGCACATGCGGATCGAGCCCGTCCCACTTGTTCACGCCCACCACGAGCGCCCGCCCCTGCTCGACCACGAAGCCCGCGATGTGCGCGTCCTGATCCGAAATGTCCTGGCGCGCGTCGAGCAGCAGAATCACGACATTCGCGTCGGAAATGGACTGCAGCGTCTTCACGACCGAGAACTTTTCGATCGCCTCGAACACCTTGCCGCGCTTGCGCAGGCCAGCCGTGTCGATCAGCGTGTATTTTTTGCCTTGTCGTTCGAAGTCGACGTAGATCGAATCGCGCGTCGTGCCGGGCATATCGAACGCGATTACGCGGTCTTCGCCGATCAGCGTATTGACCAGCGTCGACTTGCCGACGTTCGGGCGCCCGACAATCGCGATCTTGATGCCGTGCTGCGCCTTTTCTTCTTCGCTTTCTTCCAGCTGGTCGGCGTACGCGAGGTCGAGCGCCTCGTTGATCATTTCCGCGACGCCGTCGCCGTGCGCGGCCGAAATCGCGCGCGGGTCGCCGAGGCCGAGTTCGTAGAAATCGGCAGCCACGTTCGTGTACTTCATCCCCTCGGCCTTGTTGACGACGAGGAAGATCGGCCGGCCCGTCTTGCGCAGGTAGCCGGCGATCGACTTGTCCTGCGGCGCGAGGCCGTTACGGCCGTCGACGATGAACACGATGACGTCCGATTCCTCGACCGCCTGGCGGGTCTGGCGCGCCATTTCGAAAAGAATGCCGTCTTTCGCGACAGGCTCGAAGCCGCCTGTGTCAACGACCAGATACGGTCGTTCGCCGCCGACGCGCCCTTCACCGTAGTGACGGTCGCGTGTGAGGCCCGGCAAATCGGCGACGAGCGCATCGCGCGAGCGCGTGAGCCGGTTGAACAGCGTGGATTTCCCCACATTGGGGCGCCCGACGAGGGCAATAACGGGTTTCATCAGATTGTGTTCACAGTGAAGCGCGGTATCGAAAGGACGATCTTCCGCGCTGGCAACGCCATGCGGCCGTTGCACGGCTGCGTTTGACGAAAATTATCACGAATTTGACCCGTTTCGAACCGCGCAGAACTTGCGCGGGCGAACGGATGTCAGGCTGGCTCAATGGGCGGCTGCCCACGCGGTTGCTGCAGGGGTTGCTGCAGACGCTGAGGCACACGCGGTGCCGTTCTCATGCGGCGGGCGGCGCAAAACAGGAGCGTCGGTAGTTTCTTACCGCGTATTCACGCCTCGCTCTTGTGCCCCCTGCGTGTTCCCTTTTGTGCCCCCTCGGATCGCCCTTCGACTGGCAACGGCGTCACGCATCGCAAGACCGTCGGCGCAGCCTGTCCGACGGTCCCGGGGTCTTCGACGGCGCCGTTCGATTCGGCGCCATCAAAACAGATGCGGCCGGCAAAGCCGGCCTGCATGCCACCGCACGATGCGCCCGCAACCATCCGGACGCGCCGTGCAGCCGAACGCGGATTAACGCGGACGGAAACCGTACAGGTCGCCGTCGTGCGTCTGAACGATGAGCGTATCGCCGGCTAGCACGGGTGCCGCCGTAATCGCGCTGCCGTCCGTCTTCGCGCGGGCGACGAACGTGCCGTCGTCGCGCGACAGGAAGTGCACAAAACCCTGGTAATCGCCGAGCACGGCCGCGTGACCGAGCAGCAGCGGCACGCCGACGTCGCGGCTCTTCAGCTGGTCGTTGCGCCACAGCTGCTTGCCCGACGCGGCGTCATACGCCGACACGACGGCCCAGTCGTCGCCTGCGACCACGACGCGCTCGTCCTGCGCGAGACCGCTCGTGCTCGAGAACGCCTTTTCCCACAGCGCGCGGCCCGAGTTCGCATCGAAACAGCCGAGCTGCCCCTGGAACGTGACCGCGCAGGTTTCCGCGCCAACCAGCGTGGGCGGGCCCGTGACGTCGTTGATGCGCTCGACTTCCGTCACGCCCTTCGGATACGACACGGGTGTCGTCCAGTAAGCGTCGCCCGTCTGCAGATTAATGGCCGCGAACTGGCCGCCCGGGAAGCCAGCCAGCACGGCCTGGTCGCCCGCGAACGTCATGCCCGACGCCACGCGCAGATTGAGCGGCACCGCCCGGTTGCGGTAGTTCCACTTTTGCTCGCCCGTCTGCGCATTGAACGCAGTGATCTGCCCGTCGACGGTGCGCACGATCACGAGGCCATTGCCCACGAGCGGCGGCGACAGGATCTCGCCGGGCGCCGAACCCTTCCACGACAGCTTGCCATTCTGGTCGAGGACATACACCTCGCCCTTCAGACCGCCGACCGCCGTCAGCGTGCCGTCCGTGCCGACGCCTGCCGACAGGTCGTCGCCGAGTTTCGTGCGCCAGACGTCCTTACCCGTCTTCGCGTCGATCTTCGCGACCGAGCCGTTCTCGCCCGCCGCGTACACGGCGTCGCCGACGGCCACGGGCGAGAACAGGTAGCGACCGGCCTTGCCGACGCTCGCCGTCCACGTCTGCTGGACATCGAGCACGGGTTTGAACTCGGTGAGCGGCGTGGGCACGCGGCGCTCGTCTTTCGACGATGAGCAGGCCGTCAGAGCAAGCACGGTCATCGCACAAGCAACGGGCACAGCGTAACGTTTCAGCAGATTCATCGGTGAACGAAGCATGTATGTTGTATTGATCAAATAGAAACGGCGAACGTTGCGATTGCGCGCAACGCTCAGCCGCCCAGCGCGTCGAGCTTGAACTGGATCAGCTGACGGGCCGACACGTCGCTCTGCGGCATCGAGTCGAGCGCGAGCTTGTATGCGGCGCGTGCATCGTCGCGCTTGCCTTGCGCCGCGAGCAGATCGCCCCGGCGGTCAGCCACCACGCCCTTGAATGCATCCGACGGATCGTTTAGCAATGCGAGACCCGCGTCATACGCCTTTTCGTCGAGCAGCAGCGACGCCAGACGCAGCTTCGCGATCTGCTTGAATTCGTCGTCCTTCGCGTGATCGACGGCCCATTGCAGTTGCGCCTTCGCGCCCGGTTCGTCGCCCGCCGCGTAAAGCGCCTTCGCAGCCGCGAGCGCCGTCATTTGCGCGTATGCCGTGCCGCTGAATTTATCTTCCATGTCGGTGGCGACGCGCGCGATGGTCGCCTTGTCGCTGCCCGCCGTGGCTTGCTGAACCTGGTCGTACAGCACGGCCGCTTCCGCGGCCTGATGGCGCTGCCAGTAGTTCCAGCCGTTCCAGCCTGCGGCGGCGACCAGCGCTACCAGCACGATCCACGTGACGGCGTTCCCCCACTGCGTCCACCAAGCCTTCAGGCTTTCAATCGATTCTTGTTCGTCGTGGTAACTCATCGCGACGCGTTTTCCTTTCCTGGTGCCTTATCTGAATAGGGCCGCAGCGATCGCGGCCCGTCGAACGACGCAGCGATCAGTCGTCCCCGTCTTCGGTGGACGCAACCATCGCATTGATTAGATATTCGGTCAAGTGTTCGAGCGGCACCGATTGCTGCTCGCTCTTTGCGCCGCTTTGCGACGTGTCGCGCAGCGACTTGACGCCCGCCGTGCCGTTCGCGATCTCGTCTTCGCCGAGGATCACGGCGAACGCGGCACCGCTGGCATCGGCGCGCTTCATCTGCGACTTGAAGCTCGCCGCCTGACCGTCAGGACTGCAATGCAGAATCACGTCGAGGCCCGTGTCGCGCAAACGCTCGGCGACGATGAACGCCTGGTCGCGCGCCGCGTCGCCCTGATGCGCGACATAGACATCGCAGCCTTCCGCTTCCGGCACGAGGCCCTCTTCCTTCAGCAGCTCGAGAATACGCTCGATGCCCATGGCCCAGCCGCACGCCGCCGTCGGCTTGCCGCCCAGCTGCTCGATCAGCGGGTCGTAACGGCCGCCCGCCGCGACCGTACCTTGCGCGCCGAGCTTGTCGGTGACCCATTCGAACACGGTCAGATTGTAGTAATCGAGGCCGCGCACGAGACGCGGATTGATCGTGAACGGAATGTTGTTCGCCTTCAGGATGCGCTGCAGTCCTTCGAAGTGCGCGCGAGATTCGTCGCCGAGAAAATCGATCAGCTTCGGCGCGTTCTGCGCAACTTCCTGCAGCGCCGGATTCTTCGTATCGAGCACGCGCAGCGGATTCGTGTACAGACGGCGCTTCGCGTCTTCGTCGAGCACGTCCATGTGCTTTTCGAGGTACGCGATCAGTTCGACGCGATGCTTCGCGCGTTCTTCGGCGAGGCCCAGCGAGTTGATCTCGAGCTTGATGTCCGTCAGCCCCAGGTCGTCCCACAGACGCTGGCACATCAGAATGATTTCAGCGTCGGTATCCGGCCCCGCGAAGCCGAGCGCCTCGACGCCCACCTGATGGAACTGGCGATAACGGCCGCGCTGCGGACGCTCGTGACGGAACATCGGGCCGATGTACCACAGCCTCTTCGGGCCGTCGTACAGCATGTTGTGCTCGATCGACGCACGCACGACGGCCGCCGTGTTCTCCGGGCGCATCGTCAGGTTCTCGCCGTTCAAGGCATCGGTAAAGCTGTACATCTCTTTTTCGACGATGTCGGTCACCTCGCCGATACCGCGCGTGAACAGCTGCGTGTGCTCGACGATCGGCGTGCGGATATTCTGGTATCCGTACGAACGCAGCATCGACTTGACTGTCGTTTCGAAAAACTCCCACAAGCCGGCGTCCTGCGGAAGGATGTCGTTCATGCCCTTCACGCCGGACAACTTTTCAAGCTTCTGCTTCTTCTGTTCAGTCATCTGTCTTCGATTGACGATTGGATGTGGAGCGAATCAGTTCGTCGCTTCGGCGCGGACCGCGTTGGGGCCATAGCTGCGCTCGACGTAATCGCTCACGATCTGCTGGAATTCCTGCGCGATGTTTTCGCCGCGCAGCGTCTTGACCTTCACGCCGTCGATAAACACAGGCGCGGCCGGGTTTTCTCCCGAGCCCGGCAAGCTGATGCCGATATTCGCGTGCTTCGATTCGCCCGGACCGTTGACGATGCAGCCCATGACGGCCACGTGCATCTTCTCGACGCCGGGATACGTGTCGCGCCACACAGGCATTTGCGTGCGCAGATACGTCTGGATCTGCGAAGCCAGTTCCTGGAACAGCGTGCTCGTCGTGCGTCCGCAGCCGGGGCACGCGATGACCATCGGCGTGAATGAGCGCAGGCCCATGGTCTGCAGGATTTCCTGGCCGACGATCACTTCGCCCGTGCGCGACGCGCCCGGTTCCGGCGTCAGCGAAATACGGATCGTGTCGCCGATGCCCTGCTGCAACAGCACCGACAGCGCCGCCGTCGACGCGACGATGCCCTTCGAGCCCATGCCCGCCTCCGTCAGGCCCAGGTGCAGCGCGAAGTCGCAGCGGCGCGCCAGTTCCTGGTACACGGCGATCAGATCCTGCACGCCGCTCACCTTGCACGACAGGATGATCTTGTCGCGGCCGAGGCCGAGTTCGACGGCACGTTCCGCCGAACCGATCGCCGACTGGATCAGCGCTTCGTACATCACGCTTTGCGCTTCCCAAGGCTCGGCGCGCGCGGCGTTCTCGTCCATCATCTTCGCGAGCAGATCCTGGTCGAGACTGCCCCAGTTCACGCCGATACGAACCGGCTTGTCATACTTCGCGGCGGCTTCGATCATCTGCGCGAACTGCGTGTCGCGCTTCGCGCCCTGGCCGACGTTGCCGGGGTTGATCCGGTACTTCGACAGCGATTCCGCGCAGCCCGGATAGTCGCGCAGCAGCAGATGGCCGTTGTAATGAAAATCGCCGACGAGCGGCACCGTGACGCCCATGCGGTCGAGTTGCTCGCGGAGCGCGGGCACGGCGGCGGCCGCTTCCGGGGTGTTCACCGTGATGCGCACGAGTTCCGAGCCCGCTTGCGCGAGTTCCTTGATCTGGATTGCCGTGCCGATTGCGTCGGCCGTGTCGGTATTCGTCATCGACTGCACGCGCACGGGTGCGTCGCCGCCGATAGTGACGAGCTGGCCGCCCCAACGGACGTCGACGGCATGCGAGCGGCGACGCGGCGCGTGACCGCCGAACACCGGCACGGTCGAAACAATCTGACTGCTAGATTTCACTTGATCGGAATGCATCGATAAACCCGCTTACGCCGTCGGCCCAGCACCGCGAAACGCCCGGCGCGATGAGAAACACGGCGCGTGAATTGAAAAAGCGCCGCGGCCCCGAAGCCGCGACGCACACGATTGATTTGCGTCAGGGCAGCGCGAAGCGCGCCACATTGCCCTTCGCGGACGCATATTTGGCCGGGTCGACCGGCTGGCCGTCCAGCGTGATCGAATCCAGACCTGCCTTGTTGCCGACCGTCACCTTGAGCGGCGGCACCGCGCTGATTTCCTTCGATTCGCCCGCGTGCACAAGACCCGAGAACACTTCCTTGCCGTCCTTCTGACGCACGCTGAACCAGCTGTCCTGCTTGACCGACAGCGCCACCGTCGACGAACCCTCCGGCGCGACGGACGGCCCGCTGGCGGACACCGGCGCCGACGCCGTGATCGCGGGCGCAGCGCTTGCGGCCTTCGGCGGCGAGGCAACGGAAGCGGACGCCGGCGCGGACGCGGCGCCTGCCGTCGGCATCGGCGTGGGCATCGGCGTTGCCGACGCACCTTCGTCTGCCGCGGCCTGGGTGTTGGCGGGCGCTTCGGTTTGAGTCTCCACCTGCGCCGTCGACGCCGGCGCGGAGACTTCACCCGTCACGGCTGCGCCGCTGGCCGCCTGTCCCGCCGCCGACGACGCATTGTCCGTCGCGGCAGGCACGCCGACGATACCTTTCAGGCGCGCCAGCCACGCATTCGATTCGCCGCTGTTCGTATGCCACATCGCGAGCGCAATCAGTACGACGACGGCGAGCGCAACGCCCCAGATCCACGAGCGGCGGCGCGGCGCGCTATGGCCGAGCGACAGCGATACTTTTCCGCGCGGCAGATCGGTACCCGCCGATGCCGGCATCGTCAACGCGGGCTCCGGTACGCCTTTCTCGCGGCGCAGCGCCTGCGTCATCGGCGCGGGATCGGCGCCGACCATCTTCGCGTAACTGCGCACGACGCCCAACGCGAACGTGGTATCCGGCAGCTGGCTGAGATCGCCCGCCTCGAGACCGCGCAACTTGATCGGCGAGACCTTCAGGCGCGCCGACACATCCTCGACCGACCAGCCCTTTGCTTCGCGCAATTGCGCAAGGCGCGCGCCGACGGCCGCTAGCGAGTCGAACCCGGTCGGCACGGCAGCCGGCGCGACCGCCGACAACGGGCGGTCCGTATGCGTATCCATGTCGTGCGGTTGCGGGTGCTGCGGCTCACTCATCCCAAATCCTTTCGCGTCGATTCTTTTTTCACTCAGCGAACGGGTGAACCATTCGCTCACCCCGTTTCGCAGACCGTTTATAACAAAATGTGCGGCTGTGTGTGCCGCTTCCGATCGCTTCTGCAAACTTTCTTTCACTCCACGCGACGCGGCGTACCCCGAGCGGCCTGTTCGCTGACATGCCGCCTCTTTTCGCCTGTCGCGGGCCTTACACCGCGCGGACTTCGATGACCTTTGCGCGGCCGGTACGCTCGGCGAGCCGCGTACGGTCCTTGACGGCACCCGCCAGCTGACCGCAAGCCGCGTCGATGTCGTCGCCACGCGTCTTGCGCACTGTCGTGACGACCCCTGCGTCGATCAACACTTGCGCAAACCGCTTGATCTGCTCGTTTTTCGAGCGCAGCAGACCCGATTCCGGGAACGGATTGAACGGAATCAGGTTGAATTTGCACGGCACGTCGCGCGTGACGGCGAGCAGTTCGCGCGCGTGCGCCTCGCTGTCGTTCACGCCGTCGAGCATGCAGTATTCGAACGTGATGAAGTCGCGCGGCGCGACTTTCAGATACCGCTGGCACGCGGCCATCAGCTCGCGCAGCGGGTATTTCTTGTTGAGCGGCACGAGCTCGTCGCGCAGCGCGTCGTTCGGCGCGTGCAGCGAAACGGCGAGTGCCACGGGAAGGTCGGCGCCGAGCCGGTCCATCATCGGCACCACGCCGGACGTGGACAGCGTGACGCGCCGGCGCGACAGGCCGTAGGCGTTGTCGTCGAGCATCAGGCGCATGGCAGGCACGATGGCGTCGTAATTGAGCAGC
This sequence comes from Paraburkholderia bengalensis, assembly GCF_037126505.1. Lineage (NCBI taxonomy): Bacteria > Pseudomonadati > Pseudomonadota > Betaproteobacteria > Burkholderiales > Burkholderiaceae > Paraburkholderia > Paraburkholderia bengalensis. The sequence goes on along the minus strand of NZ_JACFYJ010000013.1, from coordinate 78,117 downwards.
GGCTCGCCCATGCCCATCATCACCACGTTCGTGACGACGCGCTCACCCTTGCCTTCGCCGCCCGTTGCGCGCCCGCCGGCCGTGCCGAGCGACGCGCGCAGCGCAAATTCGGCCATGCGCAACTGGCCGATGATTTCACCCGTGGTGAGATTGCGCGAGAAACCCTGTTTGCCCGTCGAACAGAACCGGCAGTTGACGGCGCACCCTGCCTGCGACGACACGCACAGCGTGCCACGCGTTTCTTCGGGGATGAAAACGGTTTCAACGGCGTTTCCGTTGCCGACGTCCACGAGCCATTTGCGCGTGCCGTCGGAGGAAATATGATCGCTGACGATGGGCGGCATCGTGATCGATGCGCGGCCCTTCAGCTTTTCGCGCAACGACTTCGCGAGATCGGTCATCCCGTCGAAGTCGGCAGCGTTGTACTGGTGAATCCAGCGCTGCAATTGCTTGGCGCGAAACGGCTTCTCTCCGAGGCTGTCGCAATACGCGACGAGACCCGCGGCGTCGAGATCGAGAAGGTTGACGGTTGGACTGCTCGTCATATCGAATCCTGCCATTCAGTGCGAGACTGCGTTCATGCAACAAGCTGCATGAACGCGAAAACCGCTCGCGCCCGCTCCTGCTGCTGTTACTACTGAACTACGAAGCGCTTAGCGCGAGTAGACGTTGACTTCCGGGAAGAAGAACGCGATTTCGACGGCTGCCGTTTCGGCTGCGTCCGAACCATGCACTGCGTTCGCGTCGATGCTGTCGGCGAAATCCGCACGGATCGTCCCCTTATCGGCCTTCTTCGGGTCCGTTGCGCCCATCAGGTCACGGTTTTTCAGAATGGCGCCTTCGCCTTCGAGAACCTGAACCTGCACCGGACCGGAGATCATGAATTCAACCAGATCCTTGAAGAACGGACGCGCAGCGTGCACAGCGTAGAACTTCTCCGCGTCGGCGCGCGACAGTTGAACCATGCGCGATGCGATGATCTTCAGGCCAGCGTTTTCGAAGCGGCTGTAGATCTGGCCGATCACGTTCTTTGCCACTGCGTCCGGCTTGATAATCGACAGGGTGCGTTCGAGCGCCATAAAAACTCCAGAAAATTAAGAGGTTACAGATTTAAATGAATCCGCTATTGTAGCATGTTCCCGTGTATGATTGCGATTGAACCCTTACGACGCTGTAAGGTCCAATTCAAACCTCGCAAACCGTTTAAGACAGTGCTAAGAAAGGGGAAACACAATGTAATCGCACGGTGTTGTGCGCCGCATTGAAACTCCCTGTTCCAGCGTTAATCTTAGGAGTGTGGGTTCGCGCGACCGGCGGCAACCGCCAGCCGGCGCCGTACGAAAAACCGTTGCAAGCCACGTCGCAACACTGCGTCTGACGCAAGGAGAAACCATGAACGAGTATCCCTATAACTTCGGCCGCGGCGGCTCCGTCACCACGGCCGAGACCCGCAACCGGGTGCTGCGCAACACCTACTGGCTGCTGGCGCTGTCGATGGTGCCGACAGTGATCGGTGCGTGGGTGGGCGTCGCCACCGGCTTCTCCCTGTTCGCCGCCACTAGCCCGGCGATGAGCATGCTCGCCTTCTTCGCGATCGCGTTCGGTTTCATGTTTGCCATCCAGAAGACGAAAGACAGCGCCGCGGGCGTGTTCGTGCTGCTCGGCTTCACGTTCTTCATGGGGCTGATGCTGTCGCGCCTGCTCAGCTTCATCCTCGGTTTTTCGAACGGGCCGCAGCTGATCATGCTCGCCTTTGGTGGCACCGGTGTGATCTTCGCCGCGATGGCAACGATCGCCACGGTCAGCAAGCGCGACTTTTCGGGCCTCGGCAAGTGGCTGTTCGTCGGCGTGATCGTGCTGCTGCTGGCTATGGTGGCGAACATCTTTCTGCAACTGCCTGCGTTGATGCTGACGGTGTCCGTGCTCGCCATCGTGATCTTCTCGGCGTACATGCTGTTCGACGTGCAGCGCGTCGTGAACGGCGGCGAGACGAACTACATCACGGCCACGCTGGCGATCTACCTCGACCTGTATAACGTGTTCGTCAACCTGCTGTCGATCCTCGGCATCTTCGGCGGCAACCGCAACTGACCGGCGCCGGCCGGCCTTGGCCGGATCGATCGCCCGCCAAAATAAAACGCCCGTGACGAGCCATCGTCGCGGGCGTTTTTTCATGCTTGCGCCCCAACGGGCGCGATCCAACCACTCAGAGAGTTAGCCAGCCAAACCCGTCTGTCTGGCTTGCGACCATCACTTCCGTCGACGCCGTACCGAGCACGCCTGCCATTGCTGCGCGTGCCAGTTCCGGCAAATTGTTCTGCTGGCTCAGATGTGCCGCGACGAGATGCCGCAGTTTCGAGCGATCGAGCGACGCGAGAATGTCCGCCGCCGCGTCATTGTTCAGATGCCCGTGGTTGCCGCCGATCCGCGCCTTCAGCGACGGCGGATAGCGCGATGCCGCCAGCATCCCGACGTCGTGGTTGCATTCGAGCACGAGCGCGTCACAGCCGCTCAACACCGCGCTGATATGTGCCGTCGAGGTGCCCACGTCCGTCAGGACGCCAAGGCGCGACGCACCGTCCGAGAATACGAACTGCAACGGCTCGCGCGCGTCGTGCGGCACCGTGTACGGCAGGACGCTGAGATCGCCGATCGCCACCGTCTCGTCGCTCCAGAGCACGTGCAGGTCGATATCCGCCTCATCGGCACCGACGGCGCGCGCCGTGCCCCAGCTCATGTACAGGGGAATCAACAGCTTGCGCGCCAGCGTCAGCGCACTGCCGATGTGATCGCTATGTTCGTGGGTGATGATAATGGCGTCGAGTTCGTCGACGCCCGCGCCCAGCCGTTCCAGCCGCCGGGCGACTTCCTTGCCCGAGAAGCCGCAATCCAGCAGAACGCGGGTGGTCGTGGCACCGCTTTGGGCTTCGACCAGCAATGCATTGCCTTCACTGCCGCTTCCCAGACTGGCGAATCGCACGACCCGCCTTTAGTTCAGTTGCGCATGCAGCAGCGACACGATGCGCTGCGCGTCCGACGACGTATCCACCTGGCCATTCGAATCGACGACAGCCACCTGCGTCAGTGCGTCGCCCTTCGAGCGCACGTTCACGAGGAATTCCGGGCTGTCCTTCTTCGCGCTCTTGTCGCTGTAGAAGAGCTTGCCGAACAGTCCGTCGCGCTTGAGTTCCTGCATCGAGTCTGCGTAGCGCACGTAATAGATGCCCTTCTCGCGATCGCGATTGTCGACGGTAAAGTTCGTGCGATCGAGCGCCAGCCCCACTCGCAGCCATGCGCGATCGAACGACTCAGGCAAGTCGAGCGTGGCGCCGCCAGCCGTCTTGTCGAGCTGCGCCGGCGCCACAGCCGGATGCGCATCCGTGAGCAGCTGCTTGGACTGCGCGTCGGTGAGGCCGAACTTCTGCATCAGCTTGGCGAGGAATTCGGCTTCCAGCACGGGATTGCGCGGCCGTTCGACCCAGCGCGACGACGTCTTGTCCTGCCCCGTCAGCACTTCTTCCATGGCCGAGTGCGTGATCGAAATGTCCGTGCCGCCGCTTGCGTCGCGCGAAACCAGCGTGCGGAAGCTGTCGCGCGTGCCCGACGAGTATGCAAAATCGACCACGCGGCCGATTGTGCGGCGGAACCAGTCGTCCGGAATGTTGGCGCGGTTTTCGGCCCAGTCGGTCGACATGATGCCCGTCGACGGCGCGTCCGTTTTCAGTGAGAAGCCGTTTTCGGTCCAGAATTCCTGCAACTGCGGCCACAGTTGTTCCGGCGTGCGGCCGTCCACGACGAGCCAGCGACGGTCGCCGTCACGCTCGACGTGCATCCCGAACGGGTCCTGCGCGGACGGCACACCTTCCGTCAGATTGCCCGCCGCCGTCTTCGCACGTTGCGGCGCGCCGCCAAGCGCGGTGCCCATGGGGGGGCGCCTCGTAGCGTTGGTCGATCTGCGCGGCCGTCAGGTCGCTCGGCACGGCGAGCGGCGGCGCGCTCGACGTGTCCTTGTAGTTCACCCGGTCCGACGCGAGCATGTCGTTCAGCGACTCGCAGCCAGAAAGCGACACAACCGTGCCAGCCGCAAGCGTCAGCGCCGCCAGGCGCGTTGCGTGGAGGGAAAGTGCGGAACGTTTCATGGGGTCCTTCGTGAAGCTAGAACGCGCTGCCGGGTTCGGTGCGGGACCGTGGGCGATATCGACGTCAGTTGAAAAAATGCCGGGAGGCGCCTGAAATGTCAGACGCTCAGCCGAGCAGCCCTGCCTCGCGCAGCGCGGCGCGCACCACATCGTGGTAACGCGCGTCGAGCGGCGTAAGCGGCAAACGGATGCCGCCCTGAACGCGGCCCAGTTGCTGCAGTGCCCACTTCGCGGGAATCGGGTTCGATTCGATGAAGAGGTTCTTGTGCAGCGACAGCAGTTTCAGATGAATTTCGCGCGCGGTCTTCGCATCGGCGGCGATGGCCGCCTTGCACAGCTCGCTCATCAGACGCGGCGCGACGTTGGCCGTGACCGAAATATTGCCGTGGCCGCCCAGCAGCATCAACGCGATCGCCGTCGGATCATCGCCGCTGTAGATGCCAAAGTGCGCCGGCGCGGACTTGATCAGGTGCGCGGCGCGGTCGATGTTGCCCGTCGCCTCCTTCACGCCGATGATGCCCGGCACGTTCGCGAGTCGCAGAATCGTCTCGTTCGACATGTCCGCAACCGTGCGGCCCGGCACGTTGTACAGAATGACGGGCAGATCGACCGTTTCCGCGATCTTCGCGAAATGGCGGTAGATGCCTTCCTGCGTCGGCTTGTTGTAGTACGGCACGACCTGCAGCGTGGCGTCGGCACCCACTTTTCTGGCCTGCTCGGTCAGCTCGATGGCTTCCGTGGTGGAATTGGCGCCGGCGCCCGCGATCACGGGAATGCGGCCCGCGGCGGCCTCGACGGCCGTCTTGACCATCAACACGTGCTCTTCGACCGACAACGTCGCTGATTCGCCGCTCGTGCCGACCACGACCAGCCCGTTCGTACCCTCTTCGATGTGCCAGTCGATCAGCTTGCGGAAAGCCGGCAGATCGAGGCTGCCGTCTTCGAGCATCGGAGTGATGATGGCGGGAATGCTGCCGCGAATCGCGACGCCGTCTTGCTGGGTGCCGTTAGCCATGAAACGCCATGAATTTGTTCAATAAACTTCGATTGTAGCGGATTAACCGGCCAAATCGTAACGCGGGGGAAGCCCCATATCTTTCGTTCTGACCGCCCCGTCGCCCTCGCGAATCGCGCAAATCCGCTGGACGTAGGCGGGGCGCGGCTCAGCAAGGAAGCCATCTTGAAATGCAACGACACGTAACAGGCCCCGAACGACGTCGAGCAATTCGCCGGGAGCGAGCAAAAAATGAGGGTTGGATGGCTTGCCGACCGTTTCGTTGCCTTGCGCGAACGTCTCGTAGACCAGCACGCCGCCGGGCGCCAACGCATCGATCAATTGGGGAAAGAGCGGACGATGCAAGTAGTTCGTCACGACGATCGCGGCGAATCGCGCGTGCGCGGCGATCGGCCACGGGCCGTTTTCGATGTCGGCGGCGATCGTTTCGAGGCCCGCGATCCCTTCCATTGACGCCAGCGCGGCGGCATCCCGGTCAATGGCCGTGACGGGATGGCCGCGCGATGCGAAATATCGCGCGTGCCGACCGGCCCCCGACGCCACGTCGAGCACCGCGCCGCCCGACTCGACCAGATGCGCCCAGCCCCTCACCCAACGTGACGGTTCACCGATCGCGGCGTGGCCGCCGGCGACCGACGCGCCCGGAGTCCGGCTGTCCGTCATCAGGTGTACGACAGGCCCATCGCCTCGCGCACGTCGCGCATCGTCTCCGATGCAAAACGGCGCGCCTTGTCGCAGCCGTCGGCGACGATCGCGCGCAGCAGCGAGGGATCATCCATGTACTTCTGCGCGCGCTCGAGCATCGGCTGCTGCTCGCGCAAAATGCCTTCGATCACCGGCTGCTTGCACTCCAGGCATCCGATGCCCGCCGAACGGCAGCCCTTCTGCACCCAGTCGTGCGTGTCCTTGTCGGTATAGACCTGATGCAGTTGCCACACGGGACACTTGTCGGGATCGCCCGGATCGGTACGGCGCACGCGCGCCGGGTCGGTCGGCATCGTGCGGACCTTCTTGGTGATCGTCTCGGCGTCTTCACGCAGGCCGATGGTGTTGCCGTACGACTTCGACATCTTCTGGCCGTCGAGGCCGGGCATGCGCGACGCTTCCGTCAGCAGCACCTGCGGTTCGACGAGAATGAGCTTGCGCGAGCCTTCGAGATAGCCAAACAGCCGCTCGCGATCGTTCATCGACAGGCTCTGCGACTCCTGCAACATCGCGCGCGCCTGTTCGAGCGCCTCGTCGTCGCCTTCCTGCTGATAAGCGTTGCGCAGTTCGTGATAGAGCTTGGCGCGCTTGCCGCCGAGCTTCTTCGCCGCTTCCATCGCCTTCTCTTCGAAGCCCGGCTCGCGACCGTACAGATAGTTGAAGCGGCGCGCGAGTTCGCGCGTCATTTCGACGTGCGGCACCTGGTCCTCGCCGACGGGCACGAGCGACGCGCGGTACAGCAGAATGTCGGCCGCCATCAGCACCGGATAGCCGAGGAAGCCATAGGTCGACAGATCCTTGTCCTTGAGCTTCTCGATTTGCTCCTTGTACGTCGGCACGCGTTCGAGCCAGCCGAGCGGCGCGCTCATGCCGAGCAGCAGCGACAGCTCCGCATGCTCGGGCACGCGGCTCTGGATGAAAAGCGTCGCCTGCGCGGGATCGATGCCCGAAGCGAGCCAGTCGATCAGCACTTCCCATACGTTCTTTTCGATCACTTCGGGCGTTTCGTAGTGCGTCGTTAGCGCGTGCCAGTCGACCACGCAGAAAAAGCACGGATACTCGGACTGCAGACGCACCCAGTTTTTCAGCACGCCGTGATAGTGGCCGAGGTGCAGCGAGCCGGTGGGCCGCATGCCGGAGAAAATACGGTCGGGGTACATGGTTTTTGGTTTAGAGAAGCGAAACGAGGGGAGTCAGGATGGCCGTCACGGCCTCGTAGCCCATACCGACGAGGGGACGCAGCCAGAAGCGCGTCAACGTGCCCGTCATCACGAGCGCCATCACGATGAAGAAGCCGTAGGGCTCGAGGCGCGCGAGCATCATCGCCGGCCGCACGGGCAGCAGCGCGGTCAGCACGCGCCCGCCGTCGAGCGGGGGCAGCGGAAACAGATTCAGCACGCCGAGCACGAGATTCACGCCGACGCCTGCGCCTGCCATCCGCGTGAAGAATGGCTCGTCGACGTTCATTGCCGCGAGCCCGACGCCGAATACGCCCCACACGAGCGCCTGCACGAAGTTGCACAGCGGCCCCGCGAGCGCGACCCACAGCGAACCCCAGCGCGGATTGCGCAGATTGCCGAACGCGACGGGCACGGGCTTCGCGTAGCCGAACATGAACGCGCCGCTGGTGGCGAAGTACAGCAGCAACGGAATCGCGATGGTGCCGAGGGGATCGATGTGCCGCATCGGGTTGAACGACACCCGCCCGAGCACATAGGCGGTGTTGTCACCGAGCATGCGCGCGACGTAGCCGTGGGCCGCCTCGTGCAGCGTGATCGCGAAGATCACGGGCAACGCGTAGACGACAATGGTCTGTATCAGGGAGGAATCCATATCTCTATTGTAACAACGGCGCCTTGCGGCTCTGTCGGCTTTCGTTCATGCGATGTTCAGGCCGTCTCTTCGAGACCGAACGGCGCGAGCGAGCCGCGCCCCGGCCGCACCAGCACGGGTTCGTCGCCCGTCAGGTCGATCACCGTCGAAGGCTCGCACGGGCACGCGCCGCCGTCGATCACGAGATCGAGCTGCTTCTCCAGCTTTTCGCGGATTTCTTCGGGATCGTTCAGCGGCTGCGTTTCTCCCGGCAGGATCAGCGTCGAGCCGAGCAGCGGCTGGCCAAGTTCCTCGAGAATGGCGAGCGTGATTGCGTGATCCGGCACGCGCAGGCCGATGGTTTTGCGCGACGGATGCGACAGCCGGCGCGGCACCTCTTTCGTGGCTTGCAGCACGAACACGTACGGGCCCGGCGTCACGGACTTGATCAGACGATATTGGCGGTTGTCGACAAGCGCGAAGTTCGCGAGCTCGGACAGATCGCGCACGAGCAGCGACAGCAGTTGCCGCTCGTCGATGCCGCGAATGCGACGCACGCGGTCGACGGCATTCTTGTTGTCGAGCTGGCAGGCGAGCGCGTAGCTCGAATCGGTAGGCAGCGCGACCACACCGCCGCTTTCGATGATCTGCACGGCCTGCTTGATCAGGCGCGGCTGCGGATTGTCCGGATGAAGCCGAAAGTATTGGGACATGATGTCGGTCGAGAGGTCGAGAAGCCGCTGGGTACGCAGCGACGGCTCATGCAGCACCCGTGCCTGCGCACGGCGAAACCAGAGCTTACAGCCAACGTTCCCAGACGGGCGTCAGATCCGACGGCAGGGGAGGCAAACTGCCCAGATCGACGCGACCTTCGCCCGCCGCGTGAAAATCCGAACCGCGCGACGCCTCGAAGCCGAAACGCCGCGCGACGTCCGCATATTCGCGGTACTGATCGGGCGTGTGACTGCCCGTGACGACCTCGATGGCCTTGCCGCCCAGATCGATGAACTCGCCGAACAGCGCGTCGAATTCGGTGGACGTGTAGGCGTAGCGGCCCGGATGCGCGATCACCGCTTCGCCGCCCGCCGCCTGTATCCATTTGACGGCGTCGGCGAGCTTCGACCAGCGGTGCGCCACGTAACCCGGCTTGCCGTCGCCGAGATAGCGGTTGAATACGTCCTGCGTGTTTTCCGCGTAGCCGCTCTCGACCATGAAACGCGCGAAGTGCGTGCGTGAAATCATGTCGGGGTTCGACACGAACTTCAGCGCACCCTCATACGCGTTGGGAATGCCGAGCGCCGCGAGCTGCTCGCCGATCGCTTCGGCCCGCGCGGCGCGGCCGTTGCGCGTGCGATAAAGCCCTTCGACCAGTTCCTTGCAGGCAGGATCGACATGCAAGCCGACGACATGAACCGTGCGCGAGGCCCACGTCACGGAGATTTCGACGCCGCTCAGATACCGCATGCCGAGCGCCTCGGCGGCTTCGCGCGCCTCGACCTGGCCAGCGATCTCGTCATGATCGGTCAATGCCCACAGCGTCACGCCGCCTGCGTGCGCGCGGCGCGCGACTTCGGCCGGCGCAAAGGCGCCGTCGGAGACGGTGGAGTGGCAATGCAGGTCGGCGTTCATCATTTTCTTGGTAGCGTGATGATCCATTTTACTGCAATGCAGTAAGCGGACGCAGACGTTTCATCGCGGCCAATTCGGAACGTCCGCTACGCGCAAAACGCCTCGATCAGCGCAGCGATTTGCTCCGGCTGATCGTGATGAACCATATGACCGGCGTCGTCGATGATCGCTTCGCGCCAGTCGGCGAACGCCTGGAACCGCGCCTTGAATTCGTCGAGCGGAATCGTGCCCGCGATGGCCGCCAGTGTCGGCGACGTAGCGGCTTCGACGTGCAGCACCTTGGCCCGCACGTTCGCCCATACGGCCATGATTTCGTCGAGCCGGTACAGCAGCGGCCCACGAATCTTGTGCGCGGGGTCGGCAAGCAGCACGTAGCCGCCCTCGCCGTCCGGCTTCGACCAGTGCTCGGCAAGAAAGCTCGCCCGCTGCGGCTCGAGCCGCGCGTTGGTCTTGATGAGGCGCGCGGCGACGTCGTCGAGCGTCGCGTAAGGACGCAGCGACGGCGGCGCGCGCAGCTCGTCCAGCCACGACGCGATCCGCCGCGGCAATTGCGCGGGCTTCGACGGTGCAAGGCCGAACCCCTCCAGATCGACGACGCGCCGCACCCGCTCCGGCCGCACGCCCGCGTACAGGCAGACGATATTCGCGCCCATGCTGTGCCCGACGAGATTCACCTCGCCCGTCGGCGCGTAATGGTCCAGCAGCGCGTCGAGGTCGGCCAGATAGTCCTGAAACCAGTAGTGGCCGCCGCCCCGCTCTTCGACGGGCCAGTCGGACAGGCCGAAGCCGCGAGCATCGGGCGCGATCACCTGCCAGTCGCCCGCGAGCGCATCGACCACGAACTGGAACGAAGCGGCCACATCCATCCAGCCGTGCAACATGAAGAGCATCGGCGCGTCGGCCTTGCCCCAGCGGCGCACATGCAGGCGCACGCCGCGCACGGTCAGGAATTCGGAAACGGAGCGACGGGGAGAACGGTCCATGACGGGGCTCGAAAACGAATGGTCGTTCGATTATATCGATATAGCGGCGCGACGGCTTGTAACGGGATCGCGCGCCGTCAACCGGCGTCGCGCGACGGCGGTTGCGCGTCCAGACCCGCCAGCGCCGCCAGTTCCTCTTCCTCGAAACCCGCGTCGCGGCGCGCTTCGAAGTTGAAGGGCCCGCGCAGCTTCGGGGCGCGATATTCGTCGGCGAGGCGCAGATAGGTCGGGTGCGCGTCGATGCCCGCCTCGTCGCACAGATGCCGGAACCAGCGATTGCCGATCAGCACATGGCCTATTTCGTCGCGCAGGATGACGTCGAGAATGGCTGCCGACGCGTGGTCGCCCGCCTGCTGCAAACGCGCGCGAATCGGCGGCGACGCGTCGAGACCGCGCGCCTCGAGTGTGCGCGGCACGAGCGCCATGCGCGCGAGAACGTCGCCGCGCGTGCGCTCGCACATGTCCCACAAGCCGTCGTGCGCCGGGAAGTCGCCGTATGCGTGGCCGAATTCCGCTAGACGCGCCGACAGCAGCGAAAAATGATGCGCCTCCTCCAACGCTACCTTCAGCCAGTCGACATAGAACGCTTCGGGCATGGCGCAGAAACGCCAGACGGCGTCGAGCGCAAGATTGATCGCGTTGAACTCGATATGCGCGAGCGCATGGAGCAGTACCGCGCGGCCTTCGCACGACTGCATGCTGCGCCGGCCGAGCTTGCGCGGTTCGACCAGTTCGGGCCGCGCGGGACGGCCCGGCAGTCCGGCAGGCTCGTCGAACGAACGCTCAGGCGCAATGGCCGCCGAGCCATGCTGCACGCGTGCGTAGAGCGCCTGCGCGGCCGCCGCTTTCAGGGCAGGCGCGGATTCGCGCAGAATTGCCAGCGCTTCGGCGCGCGCGCAGATCAGGGCTTGGGGACGAATGGAGTCGGCGGAATGCATCGCAGGACGGCACGTCGGCGCAAAGGACCAAACCCGCGATTCTGGCACAACGCGACGCGCGCGCAGCGTCCGCACGGGCTGATGGCACAACCGTTTACAATACGCGATTCGGCCTTGCCGCGCGGGCGGTCGCCGTTGCGCACCGCGCGGCGCGCACAGACGCCCCGCGACGACAGCACCCACCGATGCATCGGACCAGAGGAGACACCGTGGCAATCTACAAGCTGGGCGACGCCGCCCCGACCATCCACGAAAGCGTGTTCGTCGCGGACACCGCGACCATCATCGGCAACGTGACGCTGGAGGAAAACGCGAGCGTCTGGTTCGGCGCGTCGATTCGCGGCGACAACGAGCCGATCACCGTCGGCAACGGCACTAACATACAGGAAGGCGCCGTCCTGCACGCCGATCCCGGCTTCCCGTTGACGCTCGAAGCCAACGTGACGGTCGGCCATCAGGCGATGCTGCACGGTTGCACGGTGAAGGAAGGCGCGCTGATCGGCATTCAGGCCGTGGTCTTGAATGGCGCGGTAATCGGCCGCAATTGTCTGGTTGGCGCAGGGGCCGTCGTTACCGAAGGCAAGATTTTCCCTGACAACTCTCTGATTCTCGGGTCACCCGCAAAGGTCGTCCGGGAATTGACTGAAGCAGATATCAAAGGCCTACAGCGCGCCGCGGCCATTTACGTGGAGCGCAGGGATTATTTCAAGGCGCAACTCGTGCGCATCGGCTAGCGCCGACCGCACGACGCGCCACGCGCGGCTTTCGCACCGCGCGGTTCGACCGAGGAAAAGTTGTGAGCGACCAGTTGCAAAAATTCATGTTCAGCGCGGCGCCCGTTCGTGGCGAGATCGTTTCACTGCGCAATACGTGGCAGGAAGTGCTGACGCGGCGGAGCTATCCGACGCCCGTGCGGAACGTGCTCGGCGAAATGATGGCCGCGTGCGCGCTGCTGTCGGCGAATCTCAAGTTCGACGGCACGCTGATCATGCAGATCTTCGGCGACGGCCCGGTGAAAATGCTCGTCGTGCAGTGCAACTCGGATCTCTCGATGCGCGCGACCGCGAAATTCTCCGGCGACGCCGCGCACACCATTCCCGACGACATCACGCTGATCGAGCTTCTCAACACGAGCGGCCACGGCCGTTGCGTGATCACGCTCGATCCGCAGAACAAGGTGCCGGGCCAGCAGCCGTATCAGGGCATCGTCCCGCTGGCGGGTGAGGACGGGCCGCTGAAGTCGATGGCGGAAGTGCTCGAACACTACATGCGCCATTCCGAGCAGCTCGACACCCGTATGTGGCTGGCTGCGAACGGCGAGCGCGCCGTGGGCATGCTGCTGCAAAAGCTGCCCGGCGACGGCGGCATCGTTCCGCATCCGGGCGAGCTCGACGCCGATACGTGGGACCGCGTCTGCACGCTCGGCGGCACGCTGACGCACGACGAACTCCTCACGGAAGAACCGAACACGCTGTTCCGGCGCCTTTTCTGGCAGGAGAACGTCCAGCATTTCGAACCGGCGAGAACGCGCTTCGAGTGCAGTTGCTCGCGCGTGCGCGTCGGCAACATGCTGAAAATGCTGGGCCGCGAAGAGGTCGACAGCGTGATCGAGGAGCGCGGCCACGTCGAGATTCACTGCGAGTATTGCAACCAGCGCTATGAGTTCGACCCCGTCGACGTCGCGCAACTTTTCGTCGCAAGCGGGCTCTCACAGGGAGTGGCGCCCGCCGCCGACCAGCGGCACTGAGCGCACCTGCAGGCGCCGCCCTATCCGCATGCGGATGCACAACACACGGATGGCGGCGCTTCAGGTTCGGGCCCGGCGGTTGCTGGCAGGCTCGCCGCCCTTTGCTTAGGTATCCGACGGATGGAGATCGACATGAAAATCCGCACGTTGTTGCCGCACGCTTTTCACAACATAGCCGCGCTGGCGCTCGTGGCGGGAACGGCCGCACTGTCGGGATGCATGATGGACCCGCGCGGCCCGTCGCCGATCTACAGCCGCCTGCCTGCTGATCAATCGGGCATCGCCGCGACCGCGCAGCCGCTTACGCCGGAAGAGCGCGCCCGATACGATGCAATCGACAGGCAGGTGATGGCCGAGCAGAACCAGGCAATGGCCGACGCCGCCGCCGCGCAGGCGTGGTCGCGGTACTACGCCCCGCCCGTATCCGTCTTCGGCAGCTATTCCAGCGGCGGATGGGGGCACGGCTGGGGAACGGGGATCGGATACGGTTATGCGCCGGGCTGGGGTTGGGGCTGGTAAGCGCACGCTCTGCGTAATGCCGGCGCAACGCTGCCGTCGAGTGCTCCCATCCGAAGAAAAAGGCGCGGTTCATTGCTGAACCGCGCCTTTTTCATTGAACCGGCCAAAGCGGGCATTTAGCCCGACTTCTTCTCCTTCGCATCCTTTTTCGCGTGCTTGCGATCGGGCTTCGCACGCGACTCCGGATTCGGCACCACACGCAACGGCGCGCCCGTAATTTGCCCGCGCGTCGACGTATTCGACTGCGGCACGTTCGCTCCCGTCAGCGGCGCGTTCGGTGAAACGAACTGCACGAATACCTCGCTGTCCTTCACCATGCCCATTTCGTAGCGGGCGCGTTCTTCGACGGCAGCCGTGCCGTTCTGCAGATCCTGCACTTCGCCCTGGATGCGTTCGTTGCGCTCTTTCTCGTCGGCGTTCTTTTTCAGCTGTTGCGCGAGTTCCTGCTGAAGCTCGTGGACACGCAGCCAGCCGCCGTGGCCCCACCACAGCGGATATTGGATCAGCACCAGCAGAACGAGCAAGACGACGGTGACGAGCCGCATGAAATGAATTGCAGGGTTGAATACGCGCCGCCCTGCGCTGTACGCAGGGCGGCAAAGGTGAATCAGTAGCGAAGCATAACCGGTTTAACGGTTAATGAGACGGAAATGTTGACAGGAAGCGTCACTCTCGCCTGCCAACGGCCTCGAATGCGTCATCACTGGGACGGGAATCAGCGCAGGTTGTAGAACGCCGACTTGCCCGGATAGCTGGCGATATCGCCGAGATCTTCCTCGATACGCAGCAGCTGGTTGTACTTCGAGATGCGGTCGCTGCGCGACAGCGAACCCGTCTTGATCTGTCCGGCGTTCAGGCCGACCGCGATGTCTGCAATCGTCGAATCTTCCGTTTCGCCCGAGCGATGCGAGATCACCGCCGTGTAGCCCGCGCGCTTGGCCATTTCGATGGCCGCGAAGGTTTCCGTCAGCGTACCGATCTGGTTGATCTTGATCAGGATCGAATTCGCGATGCCCTTCTCGATGCCTTCCTTCAGGATGCGCGTGTTCGTCACGAACAAATCGTCGCCGACCAGCTGGATCTTCTTGCCGAGCTTGTCGGTGAGGAGCTTCCAGCCTTCCCAGTCGCTTTCGTGCATGCCGTCTTCGATCGACACGATCGGAAACTTGTCGGCGAGCGTGGCCAGGTAGTCCGTGAATTCCGCCGACGACAGCTGCAGGCCCTCGCCCGCCAGCTGGTACTTGCCATCGTGGTAGAACTCGCTCGCCGCGCAGTCGAGCGCGAGCAGCACGTCTTCACCGGCGCGGTAGCCGGCCTTTTCGATCGCCTGCAGGATGGTCGACAGGCATTCGTCGTTGCTGCCGAAGTTCGGCGCGAAGCCGCCTTCGTCGCCGACTGCCGTGCTCATGCCGCGATCCGACAGGATCTTCTTCAGCGCGTGGAAGACTTCGGCGCCGCAACGCAGCGCCTCACGGAACGTCGGCTGGCTGACGGGGACGATCATGAATTCCTGGATGTCCAGGCTGTTGTTCGCGTGCGCGCCGCCGTTGACGATGTTCATCATCGGGACGGGCAATTGCATCGCGCCCGAGCCGCCGAAGTAGCGGTACAGCGGCAAGCCGGCTTCTTCAGCGGCAGCCTTCGCGACGGCCATCGACACGGCCAGCATCGCGTTCGCACCCAGGCGCGACTTGTTGTCCGTGCCGTCCAGTTCCAGCAGCGTCTTGTCGAGGAAAGCCTGCTCGGAAGCGTCGAGACCCATGATCGCTTCGGAGATTTCGGTGTTGATGTGCTCGACGGCCTTCAGCACGCCCTTGCCGCTGTAGCGGCCCGTTTCGCCGTCGCGCAGTTCGATCGCTTCACGCGAGCCCGTCGACGCGCCCGACGGCACAGCCGCGCGGCCCATCGTGCCCGATTCGAGCAGCACGTCGCATTCGACGGTAGGGTTGCCTCGCGAATCGAGAATCTCGCGACCGATGATATCTACGATAGCACTCATGGTTTCCTCTGAAATGACGATGAATTCTTAAGGTGGGACGTCCGATTCGCTAAGACCGCGTGCGGCCGGACGCGTTCGACGACCATCGGATTGAATCACGCGCGTGTCGCCGGACAGCAGCAACACGCGCGTGTGTTTGCATCAGTTGAAATCGTTCTCGAGGAACGGTGTGCGCTTCACGGCCTGATCGAGCGTCATCAGCGTCTCGAGCAGATCGGCCATGCGATGCAGCGGCACGGCATTCGGACCGTCCGATCTGGCTTCGGCCGGGTTCGGGTGCGTTTCCATGAAAAGGCCCGCGACACCCGTGGCCACGGCGGCGCGCGCCAGCACGGGGACGAACTCGCGCTGGCCGCCCGAACTCGTGCCTTGCCCGCCCGGCAATTGCACAGAGTGGGTTGCGTCGAACACAACGGGCGCACCCGTTTCGCGCATGATCGCGAGCGAGCGCATGTCCGACACGAGGTTGTTATAGCCAAACGACACGCCGCGCTCGCACGCCATGAAGCGGTCTTCCGAGAGACCGGCTTCACACGCCGCATCGCGCGCCTTGTCGATCACGTTCTTCATGTCATGCGGCGCGAGGAACTGGCCTTTCTTGATGTTGACGGGCTTGCCCGAGCGCGCGCACGCGTGAATGAAGTCCGTCTGACGGCACAAGAATGCAGGCGTTTGCAGCACGTCGACGACGGCAGCAACCTGCTCGATTTCGTGCTCGCTGTGGACGTCCGTCAGAACCGGCACGCCCAGCTGACGCTTCACTTCGGACAGGATGCGCAAACCCTCATCCATTCCCAGACCGCGGAATGACTTGCCACTGCTGCGATTCGCCTTGTCGTACGAAGACTTGTAGATAAACGGAATCTTCAGCTTCGCGCAGATTTCCTTCAGCTTGCCGGCCGTGTCGATGGTCATCTGTTCGGATTCGACGACACAGGTGCCCGCGATCAGGAAAAACGGCTTGTCGAGGCCGATGTCGAAATCGCCCAGTTTCATACTTTCTCCTCGACGCTCGCCTCGCGATGAGCGCGCGCCGCTTCGACGAATGCTTTGAAGAGCGGGTGGCCGTCGCGCGGCGTCGACGTGAATTCGGGGTGGAACTGGACGCCGACGAACCACGGGTGCATCGAACGCGGCAGTTCCATCATTTCCGGCAGATCTTCGCTCGGAGTACGGGCGCTGATGATAAGGCCGCCCGCTTCGAGCTGGGGCACGAAGCGGTTATTGACTTCATAACGGTGACGGTGACGCTCGTTCACATCCTTGCCGTAGATCTCTTCGGCCATCGTGCCCGGCTTGATCGGGCAACGCTGCGAACCGAGGCGCATCGTGCCGCCCAGATCGGATTCTTCCGTACGCTTCTCAACCTTGCCTTCGCGGTCGTACCACTCGGTGATCAATGCGACGACGCGATTCGGCGTTTCCTGGTCGAACTCCGTGCTGTTCGCATCCTTCAGGCCGACGACGTCGCGCGCGAATTCGATGACGGCCAGCTGCATGCCGAGACAGATACCGAGGTACGGCACTTTCGCTTCGCGTGCGTAGCGGATCGCCTTGATCTTTCCTTCCGTGCCGCGACGGCCGAAGCCGCCCGGCACGAGCACGGCATCGAGATGCTTGAGACTGTCGACGCCGTTTTCTTCCAGCTCTTCAGAATCGATGTATTCGATGTTGACCTTGGTCGACGTGTGGATCGACGCATGGCGCAGCGCTTCGATCAGTGACTTGTACGACTCCGTCAGCTCGACATACTTGCCGACCATGCCGATCGTCACTTCGCTCTTCGGGTTTTCGAGCTTCTCGACCATTTCCGACCAGATCGACAGATCGGCCGGCTTCGCGCTCAGCTTCAGCTCTTCGCAGATCAGCTCGTCGAGGCCCTGGTCGTGCAGCATTTGCGGAATCTTGTAGATGCTGTCCACGTCCCACACCGAGATCACGGCGTCTTCCGGCACGTTCGAGAACATCGAGATCTTCGCGCGCTCGTCGTCGGGGATGCGGCGGTCGGCGCGGCACAGCAGCACGTTCGGATAGATACCGATTTCGCGCAGCTTCTGCACGCTGTGCTGCGTCGGCTTTGTCTTGAGTTCGCCCGCGGTGGCGATGAACGGCACCAGCGTCAGATGCACGAAGCATGCGCTGTTGCGCCCGAGGCGCAGGCTCATCTGACGCGCGGCTTCGAGGAACGGCAGCGATTCGATGTCACCCACCGTGCCGCCCACTTCGACGATTGCCACATCCGGCTCGCCGCACGTCGCGGATGCCGCGCCGCGCTCGACGAATGCCTGGATTTCGTTCGTGATGTGGGGAATCACCTGCACGGTCTTGCCGAGATAGTCGCCGCGGCGTTCCTTGCGGATCACCGATTCGTAAATCTGGCCCGTGGTGAAGTTGTTGGCCTTGCGCATCTTCGTGCTGATGAAGCGCTCGTAGTGGCCGAGGTCGAGGTCCGTTTCAGCGCCGTCTTCCGTCACGAACACTTCGCCGTGTTGAAACGGACTCATCGTGCCGGGGTCGACGTTGATGTAAGGATCTAGCTTGAGGAGGGTGACTTTCAGACCGCGCGATTCGAGGATCGCGGCGAGGGAAGCGGCGGCAATACCCTTGCCGAGGGAAGACACTACGCCGCCGGTGACGAAAACATATTTGGTCATCGCTGGATGCTCGCGGGAAAAACGGATTATACCCGAACGTCTGCTTCCAGCCCAGACCAGGGGCGGCTCCTTCGAGGCGATCGAACGTGCTTTTCGGCGCCTATGCAGCCCGGTCGGACCCGGACAAAACGACAGCCGCCGCACCCGGGCGGCGGCGTCATTCGAGCCCGTGCAGCAGACGTTGCACGGCGCGCGCCGTCTCGATGGGCCGCTCCATCGGGAACAGGTGGCTGCCCTCGATCCATTCGAAATGCTCGCCTGTCATTCGCCGCGTCGCATGGAGTCCCGCCTGGCGCACTTCCCGCGAGCGGGTGCCGGCGACGAAGCCGACCGGAACGGGCGCGCCGCGCGACAAACGGCCGCCGAACGTATGCGGCAAGGTCTTGTAAATGCGGTATTCCGTCTGCCGGTCGAAGGCCAGTTCGCGCGTGCCATCCGCGCCCGTCTGCGGAATGCCGAAGTCGATGTAGTCCGACAGCACGCGCTCGTCCCAGCGGGCGAACGCGTGCTTCGAGTGAAAGTGCCGCCACGCCTCGTCGCGGCTGCCCCAGCGTGTGCGGCGCGTGCGCGTCGCGGCAGCGGGCGACAGCCGCTCGTCCAGGCCCGTCCACTGCGAGACGCGCAGCATGTTGCTGCGCCAGCCCGCGATAACGGGCGAATCGAGCATCACGACGCCGCGCACCCATTGTGGTTTTCTGAGCGCGGCCATCAGCGATAGATAGCCGCCCAGCGAATGCCCGACGAGCCAAACCGGGTTCACATAGGCACGCTCGATGTCATCCAGCAACTCCTCGACGAGATGAGGCCAATCGCGCGTCACGGGATAACGCGCGTCATGTCCGATCCGTTCGATGAAACGCATGTCGTAGTCGTCTGCGAGTTCGGCGAAGATCGTCCGATAGACGGACGCAGGAAATCCGTTCGCATGCGAGAAATGGATGATGTTTTTCAAGCGCTACTGCCTCCGTTCTTATTTGTTCTCTAATTTGTTCTCTGTGGCGCTGCCGGGTTGTCTCATCTATCCATCCAGTAGCGACGATGCGTCTGCCGATAGCGCTCGAGCGACAGCGACGCGCCGCCTGCTTCGATGCGCGCGGCGCCGTCCTCGTCGCTGCGCGAAAGCGCGATGCCGCGCGCCCGAAACCGTTCGAAGACGCTTGCATACGGATGGTGAAAACGGTTGCGATAGCCTACCTGAAATACCGCAATGGACGGCCCGATAGAATCGAGGAACGGCTCGGTCGACGAGGTCTTGCTGCCGTGATGCGGCACAAGCAGCACTTGCGCGCGCAACGCGGCGCGCTCACGCGCCAGCAGCACTCGCTCGACGGGGGCTTCGATGTCGGCGGCCAACAAGGCAGTCAGCCGTTCTTCATGCGCTTGCGCTTGCGCTTGCGCTTGCACTTGCACTTGTCCTTGCCCGTCCGTTCCAACGGGCGTACCGTGACGCGCGCTCGCCGCCGCGCTCACGCGCAGCACGCAGCAATGCGCATTCGGCTTGCCCTGGAGCGGACCCGCGTCCGGCCACAGGATCGCGAAGTCGACGCCATCCCATTGCCAGTGCTGGCCCGCTGCGCAGCGCACGGTCTGCGCACCCTTTTTGACGGCATGGCGCCAGAGCGGATGCGTCGGCGCAAGACCGCCCAGCAGTTGCCGCACTTCGACGCCGTCGAGCACGGCGGGCACGCCGCCCGAGTGATCAGAGTCCGCGTGACTGACGACGAGCGTATCGAGCGATGCTATGCCCGCCGCCTGCAGATACGGTAC
This sequence comes from Paraburkholderia bengalensis, assembly GCF_037126505.1. Taxonomy (NCBI): domain Bacteria; kingdom Pseudomonadati; phylum Pseudomonadota; class Betaproteobacteria; order Burkholderiales; family Burkholderiaceae; genus Paraburkholderia; species Paraburkholderia bengalensis. The sequence continues at coordinate 58,210 of NZ_JACFYJ010000013.1, read as the reverse complement.
GACGATGCGCTCGCCCGCGTGGGTCGACTCGGGGCCCGGCCCGGCGTCGAACAGCAGCACGTGGCGGGCTGTCTCGACGACGACGGACGAGCCCTGTCCGACGTCGAGCGCCGTGAGGCGGAACGCTCCTTCGGCGGGCGCCGCCGACGCGGGCGCAAGGAGCGGCAGCCATGCCAGCGGCGCAGCCCAACGCAACGGCCAGCCGGCCGGCGCGAGACACCACGCAACACCGATCGCGGCAGCGGCCATGGCCCACGCGCCAGGCTGCGGCAATTGCCACACCGTCCATGGCGGCCCCGACAGCAAGTGCAGCCCAGCCGCGAGCCCTTCGAGCAGATGATGCGCAAAGCGAAACGCGAACGCATCGAACGGCGCGGGCAGCGCGATTCCAGCCAGCACGGCGGGCGTCACGAACACGCTGACCCAGGGAATCGCGAAGGCGTTCGCGACGGGGCCAACTAGCGGAATCTGCGAAAAGAAGCAGACGGTGAGGGGCGCCAGCGCGATCGTCACCGCGAACTGCACGCGCGCGCCGCTGCGCATCCGCTCGACCAAAGCTTGGGCGCAGCTGCCCAGCGCATGCGCGCACCGCACTGCCAGCGAACGCTCGACGCCTTCGTCCGGCGACGGACCCGACTCCGCGCGACGCGCGACACGCGGGTGTCCTGACGTCGCGAACAGAATCGCGCCGACCGCGCAGAACGACAGCCAGAATCCCGCCGACAGCACTGCCCACGGATCGACCAGCAACACGAGCCCCAGTGCCCACGCCAGCACGACGGAAGGCGCGATGCGCCGTCCGCCCATCTGGCCGAGCGCAATGACGCCCGCCATCCACAACGCCCGCTGCGCGGGCACGTTAAAACCCGCCAGCGCCGCGTGAAAAGCGGCGAACAGCGCGCCGCTGCCGATCGCCACCTTCTGCGCGGGCACGATCAACGGCGAGCCGCCGCCGACAAAAAATGACCGCCGCCACAGCATCCCCGCCAGCCAACCCGCGAGACCGGCGGCAAAGCCGATGTGCAAGCCGGATATCGCGACAAGGTGGCTCGTGCCCGTGCGCCGCATCAGCAGCCAGTCGGCGGCGCTGACGGCGTCCTGCGCCCCGATGGCGAGCGCGACGACAATGCCCATGTGCGGCGCGTCGGCGAGCACAGCGGCGATGCGTTCGCGGATCATCCAGCGCCAGCCGTCGACCGTCACGCCGATGCCCTGCGCCCTTCCCTTTAGCCGCGCGGCCTGCAGCGGCGCGCTGACGTAGCCGGTGGCGCGCACGTCGCGAGCGAACAGCGCGGCTTCGGCGTCGCGCACGCCCCAGTTGGCATTGCCGTGTGGACGCTTGAGCCGCACGATCAGGCGCCAGTGCGAACCCGGCTCGAGCGCGGGCGGCGGTGCGTCTTGCGCGATCCACGACAATTGCAGCGTGCGCGGAAAGCGCTCGACGGATGCATCGGCGGATTCGACAGCGAAAAGGAAGCGCGTACCGTCCGCGGTGCGCGTGGACAGCCCTTTGACCCAACCACGCACGACGATGTCGCGCCCTTCCCACGCATGCGGCAATTCGAACGCAAGCCGCGTCTGCGCGCGCCACGCCGCATAGCCGAAGCCGACGCAAGCAGCCGCGACCAGCAGCATGCACCAGCCCGCCGAGCGCACGCACCCTGCGCCGCCAGGTCTCAAGCACGCAAATCCGATGCACGGCAAGACGAAAGTGCCGGCGGCCAGCACGAGCCAAGCGAGGCCCTCAGGCAGCGAAGCTTGCTGCTGCAACCACACGATGCCCAACGCAAATCCGCACCACACTGCCCGCATGCCACCTCCGCGCAAGATGCTCGCACCGCGCGCGGCATTTTCATCAGGATTCCGAAATATCTGAAACGAAGTGCCGGCCGCGCAAGCCAGACATCGATTATGCAGGGTAAAGGGCGAGCCGCGGCAAGGCGGCGTGTGCATTGGCCGTTGTGCCTATCGCCAGTTCGCTTTTGTCGATGCCGCGCTGCCCGGCAAGAATCGCGCCGATAGCGGGAATCTGGTCTGGCGTGTTGCGTTGTTTGTAGCGCCACGACGGCGCGATGTCGGGCGCATCGGTTTCGACGACGAGAGCATCGAGCGGCAACTGCGCCGCGAGCCGCCGGATCTGCAGCGCGCGCTCGAACGTCACGTTGCCGCCGAAACCGAGATGCATGCCTTGGTCGATGAACGCCTGCGCCTGCTGAAAGCTGCCGTTGAAGGCGTGCGCGATGCCGCGATGCACCTGATGGCGCCGCAAGCCCTTCAACACCTGATCCTGCGACTTGCGCACGTGGCAGATCACGGGCAGATCGAACTCGCGCGCGAGCTTCAGCTGCTCGTTGTAGTAGAACTGCTGGGTTTCGTCGTCGAGCCCCGGCACGAAATAGTCGAGCCCGATTTCGCCAAGTCCGACGAACAAGGGATCATCGAGACTGGCCTCGATCTCCATGCGCAGCACGTCGAGATCGGCGGGTTGCGCCTGCGGCGTGAAGAGCGGGTGAATGCCGAGCGCGTAGGCGCCGCCTTTCACCCGGTGCGCCAATTCGCGCACCGTCGAAAAGTTGCTGCGCGCGATGCCAGGAATCACGATCCGGCTCACGCCCGCTTCGAGCGCCGCACCGGCGACCTCGTCGCGGTCGGCGTCGAATTCGGAAGCGTCGAGATGACAGTGCGTATCGATCCACATGCGCGCGGCCTCGTTTCGATGAGTTCCGTTGAAACGCGGGTTGCGCTTCAGACGGGCACGGACGGCTCCTCGTACAGCACGCCGTCGCGCAGACGCATCGTCCGGTCGCAGCGCGCCGCCAGATCGGGATCATGCGTGACGATGACGAAGCTCGTGGACAGCGTGTTCGACAACTCCAGCATCAGGTTGAACACCGTGTCCGCCGTGCCGCCGTCGAGGTTGCCCGTCGGCTCGTCGGCGAGCACGCAGGCGGGCTGGGTGACCAGCGCGCGCGCAATCGCGACGCGCTGCTGCTGACCGCCCGACAACTCGCCCGGACGATGCTTCGCACGATGCGCGAGCCCTACGCGCTCCAGCATGTCGAGTGCCTGCTTGCGCGCGTCGTCCGTCGTCATGCGGCGGATGCGCAGCGGCATCGCGACGTTGTCGAGCGCGGTGAATTCGGGCAGCAGGTGATGAAACTGGTACACGAAGCCAAGCGCGCGGTTGCGCAGGTCGTTGCGCTCGCGCTCCGAGAGCTTCGTAAACGGCTTGCCCATCACTTCGACGTGCCCGGCGCTCGGATCATCGAGGCCGCCCAGTACGTGCAGCAGCGTGCTCTTGCCCGAGCCCGACGCGCCGACGATCGCCAGTTTCTCGCCGCGCCGCACGGAAAGTTGCGTATTGTTCAGCACCTGCACGTTCAGGCCGCCCTGAATGAACGACTTCGAAATGCCCGTCGCTTCGAGCACGTAGGGATGCAGCGCCGCTTCCTGGGATGCCATGAGGTTATTGTTCGGACGATCATTCATAACGCAGCGCCTCCGCCGGACGGACCTTGGCGCCGCGCCAGCTCGGATACAGCGTGGCAAGACACGACAGCAGGAAGGCGATCACGCCGATCCTGATCACGTCGCCGGGCACGAGTTCCGACGGCAGCTCGCTGATGAAATACACCGACGGCGGCAAAAACTGCACGTGCAGCAGATGCTCGATCATCGGCACGAGCCACGGAATGCTCCACGCGATCAGGCAGCCAAGCGCGACGCCGATGCCCGTGCCGACGAAGCCGATCGTCATGCCCTGCACGACGAAAATCTTCATGATTGAACTGGGATGCGCGCCAAGCGTGCGCAGGATCGCGATGTCCGCCTGCTTGTTGGTCACCGTCATCACCAGCGACGAAACGAGATTGAACGCTGCCACCGCGATGATCAGCGTGAGGATGATGAACATCATGCGCTTTTCGATCTGCACCGCCGAGAACCACGTCTTGTTCTGCTGCGTCCAGTCGCGGATGTACAGGTCGCCCGACAGCGTGCGCGCCAGCTGATGCGCGACTTCCGGCGCGCGCTGCATGTCCTTCAGGCGCAGGCGCACGCCTGTCGGCGCGGGCAGGCGGAACAGCGCCTGCGCGTCCTTGATGTTGATGAGCGCGAGCGTGCTGTCGTACTCGTAGTGGCCGGACTCGAATACGCCCACCACGTTGAACTGCTTCAGGCGCGGCAGCAGGCCGGCCGGCGTCATCGTGCCTTCGGGCGCGACGAGCGTGATCTTGTCGCCTGGCATCACGCCGAGATTCGCGGCGAGGTCCGCGCCGAGCACGATGCCGAACTCGCCCGGTTTCAGGTCGTTGAGGCTGCCCGCCTTCATCTCCTTGCCGATATCCGACACTTCGGGCTCCAGCGACGGCTCGACGCCGCGCAGCGCGACGCCGCTCACGGCGTCCTGGCGCGTGAGCAGCGCCTGCGCCTCGACGTACGGCGCGGCGCCGACCACTTCCTTGTTCTGCTTCGCTTCCTGGGCGGTCAGCTGCCAGTTCGGCATCGAGCCCGTCGGCGAAAAAATCTCGACGTGGGCGAGCACCGACAGCATGCGGTCGCGCACTTCTTTCTGGAAGCCGTTCATCACCGACAGCACGACGATCAGCGCCGCGACGCCGAGCGCGATGCCCGACATCGACACGAGCGCGATGAACGAGATAAAGCCGTTACCCGTGGTGCGTTTGCCGGCGCGCGTGTAGCGCCAGCCAATCTGCCATTCGTATGGAAGTTTCAAGCGAGTCCTTTTTCAGCGTGATTGCGCTGGTCTGCCATTGCGTGCCGGCGCGCGGCCTGGAGCGCAAACGCTCGCGGACACACGCACGCCGTCTCGATTGGGCGCGAACGGCGGCCGATGGTTCCGGAACGCGATGGTTCCGGCACGGATTTCCGCGCGCGTCGCTCGTCGTCTTCTGCCCGCTTCGGACAAGCGGTGCAGCCGTGCGAGGCTTCGCGCGATCGCCGTCCGGCCGTTGCCCAAGCGTTGCGCGAATTGTACGCGCCGTGGCACGCGCCGCCGTTTTCCCCTCGCGCGACACGCGCCGCCATCGCGGATCAACGGGGCGAAGTTTGCCATACAATGCGCAGCATCATGAACGCCAACCGACTGCATCTTCTTCTGCCGTTCGCGCTGCCCGCCGCGGCCGACGCCTCCACCGCACTGCATTCCCTCGACACGCCCGCGCTCGACAAGCTGGTCGCGCGCGCGACGCTCGTCGAACGCGTGATCGGCGAAGACTTTCAGCGCACGCTGCCGCACGAACGCTGGGTTGCGCGCAGCTTCGGCGCGGTGCTGGCGGGCACGGCCGCCGCCGACGAGGCGCCCCTCGCGCCCTACATGCTGCTCGCCGACGGCGGCCATCCCGGCGACGCCACCTGGGCGTGCGTTCAGCCCGTGCACGTGCGCATCGCGCACGACCATCTGGTGCTGATCGATCCCGCCTCGCTGGAACTCTCCGACGACGACGCGCGCGCGCTGCTCGACACCGCCCGTCCGCTGATCGAGGAACTCGGCGTGCGAATGGAGGCGCCGCATCCCGCGCGCTGGTATCTGTCGAGCGCAACCTTCGGCACGCTGGCGGGCGCCTCGCCGTTGCGCGCAAGCGGCCGCAACATCGAAATCTGGCTGCCGCACGAAGCGCACACGGGTGAGCGCTCGCGCGCGTGGATGAAGCTGCAGAACGAGGTGCAGATGGCGTGGTTCGAGCATCCCGTGAACGAAGCGCGCGAGGCGCGCGGCCTGCCCGCCGTCAATTCGATCTGGTTTCACGCGCAAGGCGCGGCGCAACCGGTGAGCAGCGACTTCACGCGCGTGCTGTCGGACGCTGCCGCCACGCGCGGACTCGCGCTCGCGGCGAAGGTCGGCATCGGCGCGCCGCCCGCTTCGTGCGACGCGTGGCGCAGCGACCGCGCGAACGGCGCCGCCGCGACGCTGATCGAACTCGACCCGTTCTCCGCACCGTTCATCGAGCAGGACTGGGGCCGCTGGAACGCCGCGTTCGCCGCGCTCGAGCGCGACTGGTTCGCGCCCGCGCTGGCCGCGCTGCAAGCGGGCGAACTCGGCGAACTGGGGCTGACGCTGTGCGGCGACACCGGCTCGGTGACGCTCAACATCACGCGCGGCGATCTGCGCAAATTCTGGCGGCGCCGTCTGTTCGCGTCGCTCTTTATCGAATGAACTGTCTTCCGACTCTCGCCGCATGACCCGAATCGTTACGCGCACCTGCGCCCCCGCCGACACCGAAGCGCTCATCCGCCACGGCCTGCATCCCGTCCTTGCGCGGCTGTACGCGTCGCGCGGCGTGTGCCTGCCCGATGAAATCGAAACCGGCCTTGCGCGCCTCACACCGCCGACGTCGCTCAAAGGCTGCGACGCGGCAGCGGCGCTGCTCGCCGATGCGCTCGAAAGCAGTCGCCGCATGCTGGTGGTCGCCGATTACGATTGCGACGGCGCGACGGCCTGCGCCGTCGCCGTGCGCGGCTTGCGGATGTTCGGCGCGCAGATCGACTACCTCGTGCCGAACCGCTTCGAATACGGCTACGGCCTGACGCCGGAAATCGTCGCGCTGGCCGCGCAGCGCGCGGGCGGCCGCCCCGATCTGCTGATCACCGTCGACAACGGCATCGCGAGCGTCGACGGCGTGGAGGCGGCGAACGCGCTCGGCATCGACGTGCTCGTCACGGATCACCACCTTCCCGGCGACGAGTTGCCCGCGGCCCGCGCGATCGTCAATCCGAACCAGCCGGAGTGCGCGTTTCCGAGCAAGTGCATCGCGGGCGTCGGCGTGATGTTCTATGTGCTGCTCGCGCTGCGCGCCGAGTTGCGCAAGCGCGGCGCATTCGGCGACGCGCGGCCCGAGCCGCGCCTTGACGGCCTGCTCGATCTCGTCGCGCTCGGCACGGTGGCCGATGTCGTGAAGCTCGACAGCAACAATCGCGTGCTGGTCGCGCAAGGCCTGCAGCGCATCCGCAACGGGCGGATGCAGCCCGGCATCGCCGCCCTGTTTCGCGCCGCGGGGCGCGATGCGCGCAGCGCGTCGGGATTCGATCTCGGCTTCGCGCTCGGACCGCGCCTGAACGCAGCGGGACGTCTGTCGGACATGTCGCTGGGCATCGAATGCCTGACGACAGACGATGTCGGACGCGCGTGGGAACTCGCGCAGCAACTCGACACGATGAACCGCGAGCGGCGCGAGATCGAAGCAGGCATGCAGCAGCAGGCGCTCGACGACCTGTCCACGGTCGATCCCGCCGGCTCGACGACGATCACGCTGTTCAATCCGGGCTGGCATCAGGGCGTGATCGGCATCGTCGCGGGGCGGCTGAAGGAGAAGTTTCACCGGCCGTCGTTTACGTTCGCGCTCGCCGACGACAGCGGCGAAACGGTCAAGGGCTCGGGGCGCTCGATACCCGGCTTCCATCTGCGCGACGCGCTCGATCTGGTGTCCAAGCGCGAACCGGGGCTGATCGCGAAGTTCGGCGGCCACGCGATGGCGGCGGGCCTGACGATCGCCACATCCGATCTGCCGCGCTTCACGGCGGCTTTCGAGCAGATCGGTCGCGAATGGCTGACGGCAGAGGTGCTTGCGCGCACCGTCGAAACCGATGGCGAACTGGAAGATGCGTACTTCACGCCGCAATTCGTCGAGATGCTGGACGCCGCCGTGTGGGGTCAGGGCTTTCCGGCACCTGTTTTCTCCGGCGAATTCGATGTGATGTCGCAGGCGCTCGTGAAGGACAAGCACCTGAAGCTGCAACTGATGCGCGGACGCCAGCGTTTCAACGCGATCTGGTTCAATCACACGACTCCGCTGCCGGCGCGGACCACGGTTGCCTATCGGCTTTCGGCCGATACGTGGAATGGGGTTGCGCGGGTGCAGCTCATTGTCGAGCACGCCGTGCTGTAGGTGCTGCTGGCGCAGCAGGCTCTTTTTGCTGATCCGTTATAATTTTCGTTTTTTTGCTGGCGTTCGCTTTTTGCCGGCATCCGCTCTTTGCTGGCATCCGCGTGGCGCCTTCGCGACGCGAGCGTTGCCCCTGTGCGGGGCGGCACCTACTTTTCTTTGCCGGCTGCAAAGAAAAGTAGGCAAAGAAAGCAGCACCAGCACTTACCCACGGGCCCCCAACGCCCCCACACAGGCATGACCCGTCGCCACGAAGCCCGATGTATAAAGGGTTACGCAAGCGCGTGAAGCGAGTCAGGCGTCGATTTTTGCGCTGGCAACGGTGTTCGACGGACGCGTTGCCGTATGAAGCGTGGGGACGTCGAGAGCCCGTGGGTAATTGTCAAGCGGCTCGGTGTGGAGCGGCTTTCTTTTGCCTACTTTTCTTTGCCGCTAAAGTAGGTGCCGCCCCGCACGGGGCAACGCGCGCGCCGCGTAGGCGGATCGCGGATGCCGACGACATCGCAAGCGCATGACGGCAAAGCCCGCGCCACGCAGACGCATCGCGGATGCCAACGACATGGCAAGCGCACCACGGCAACGCCCGCGCCACGCAGGCCTGACGGAAACCGCACCCAAACCGCCTATAATTTCACCTTTTAAAGCCCCTCAGAAAGAAAGCCAAAATGGAAGCGGAACGCCTCAACTCGATCGAATCCTCTCTGGCCGACCTGCGCGCTCGCGCAGGCGAGCTCCGGGGGTATCTTTGACTACGATGCCAAATCGGTAAGGCTTATCGAAGTCAACAAGGAACTCGAAGACCCGAACGTCTGGAACGACCCGCAGCACGCGCAGGCGCTCGGCAAGGAAAAGAAGCTGCTCGAAGGCGTCGTCGAGGTGCTCGGCTCGCTCGAAAACGACCTGCGCGACACGCAGGAACTCTTCGACATGGCGCGCGAGGAAAATGACGAGGACACCCTCGTCGCGTGCGAAGAAGACGTCGCCAAACTGACGGCCCGCGTCGAAGACATGGAGTTCCGCCGGATGTTCTCGAATCCGGCTGACCCCAACAACGCCTTCATCGATATCCAGGCAGGCGCCGGCGGCACGGAAGCGTGCGACTGGGCGTCGATGCTGCTGCGCCAGTATCTGCGTTACTGCGAGCGCAAAGGCTTCAAGGCCGAAGTGCTCGAAGAATCGGAAGGCGACGTTGCCGGCATCAAGAGCGCGACGATCAAGGTCGAAGGCGAATACGCATACGGCTTCCTGCGCACGGAAACGGGCATTCACCGCCTCGTGCGCAAGTCGCCGTTCGACTCGTCGGGCGGCCGCCACACGTCGTTCTCGTCGGTGTTCGTGTATCCGGAAATCGACGAGTCGTTCGAAGTCGACATCAACCCGGCCGATCTGCGCATCGACACCTACCGCGCTTCGGGCGCGGGCGGTCAGCACATCAACAAGACCGATTCCGCCGTGCGTATCACGCACTTGCCGTCGGGCATCGTCGTGCAGTGCCAGAACGACCGCTCGCAGCACCGCAACCGGGCCGAAGCCATGGCGATGCTGAAGTCGCGCCTGTACGAAGCCGAAATGCGCAAGCGCCAGTCGGAGCAGGACAAGCTCGAAGCGGGCAAGTCGGATGTGGGCTGGGGCCATCAGATCCGCTCGTACGTGCTCGACAACAGCCGCATCAAGGATCTGCGCACCAACGTCGAAATCAGCAACACGAAAAGCGTGCTCGATGGCGACCTGGACGCATTCATCAGCGCAAGCCTGAAACAGGGCATCTAGGCGCGCACCGGCGCGGCAGATTCTGCCGTGCCGCATTTTTTTCACTGCCTGTGCCCCGCCTTGACGGCGCGCGGCACCCGACACCGAACATCATCACCATGACCGAACCGACGCAGCCTAACGAGCCGAACGCGGCCCAAACGAATGCCGCCGAGTTGGACGACAACCAGATCATCGCCGAGCGCCGCGAAAAGCTGCGCGCGCTGCGCGAGCAAGGCGTCGCCTATCCGAACGACTTCCGTCCGACCCACCATGCCGCCGATCTGCAAACGCAATACGCGGACGCCGACAAGGACGCGCTCGAAGCGCAAGCGCTGCAGGTCGCGCTGGCGGGCCGGATGATGCTCAAGCGCGTGATGGGCAAGGCCAGCTTCGCGACGGTGCGCGACGGCTCGGGCCAGATCCAGTTCTTCATCACGCCCGCCGACGTCGGCGAAGCGACGTACGAAGCCTTCAAGAAATGGGACCTCGGCGACATCGTCGCGGCCAAGGGCTTGCTGTTCCGCACGAACAAGGGCGAGCTGTCCGTGCGCTGCACGGAACTGCGCCTGCTGTCGAAGGCGCTGCGCCCGCTGCCCGACAAGTTTCACGGCCTCGCTGACCAGGAAATGCGCTATCGCCAGCGCTACGTCGATCTGATCGTCACGGACGAAGCGCGCAAGACGTTTGTGGCGCGCACCAAGGCCGTGTCGTCGATCCGCAAGTTCATGGCCGACGCAGACTTCATGGAAGTCGAAACGCCGATGCTGCACCCGATCCCGGGCGGCGCGGCGGCCAAGCCGTTCGTCACGCACCACAACGCGCTCGACATGCAGATGTTCCTGCGTATCGCGCCCGAGCTGTATCTGAAGCGGCTGGTGGTCGGCGGCTTCGAGCGGGTGTTCGAGATCAACCGGAATTTCCGTAACGAGGGCGTGTCGCCGCGCCACAATCCGGAATTCACGATGATGGAGTTCTACGCCGCGTACACGGACTACAAGTGGCTGATGGACTTCACCGAGCAGTTGATCCGCCAGGCAGCCGTCGATGCGCTCGGCAATGCGGCCATCACATATCAGGGCCGCGAACTGGATCTGTCCAAGCCCTTCCATCGGCTGACGATCACGCAGGCGATCCAGAAATATGCCCCGCAATACTCGGACGCGCAGCTTGCCGACGGCGCGTTCCTGCGCACGGAACTCAAGAAGTTCGGCGTCGACACGACCCAGCCGCAGTTCCTCAACGCCGGACTTGGCGCGCTGCAATTGGCGCTGTTCGAGGAAACCGCCGAGTCGCAGTTGTGGGAGCCGACCTTCATCATCGACTACCCCATCGAAGTGTCGCCGCTCGCGCGCGCGTCCGATAGCGTCGCAGGCATCACCGAGCGTTTCGAGCTGTTCATCACTGGCCGCGAAATCGCCAACGGCTTCTCGGAACTGAATGATCCCGAAGATCAGGCCGCGCGCTTCAGGAAGCAGGTCGACCAGAAGGACGCCGGCGACGAAGAAGCGATGTACTACGACGCCGACTACATTCGTGCGCTCGAATACGGCATGCCGCCCGCGGGCGGCTGCGGCATCGGCATCGACCGTTTGGTGATGCTGCTCACCGATAGCCCGAGCATCCGCGACGTCATCCTGTTCCCGCATCTGCGCCGCGAAGACTGATCCTGTGGCTGTCGGCGCTGGCTTTTCCGCGCCGACTTTTGGCGCTGATTTTTCTGCATCTTCCCGCGCGCGACCGACTGTGCGTCGCGCGCGGCGCCTTGCGCCCTACCTCCCTTCCGCATATACCGATTGTTGTAACTATCGGTAAAAGCTGCCTGGCTATTCGCCTTTCGCCGCAGTGTCCCTTCCGCCGAAACGCAACGACGGCGCCGCTTCAGGCTGTTGGTGCAGTTTGTGCGTACGATGCAACTAAGTGTTGCTCGGCGCCCCGGTTACAAAATGAAACGCTGGCCGCGAGCGCATGTCCGACACTTATACGGCCGGCTTTCATCAACGCTTGCCGTGGCTCGCGAAGTCCCTTCAAGGTCGATTCTGCCCAGTCGGAGGCCTATATGAACAATCCGAACAATGCACCACGCCGCCTGCATCCGCTCATTGCCGTGGCCGCGGGTGCCGTCATCATCGCCAGTCTGGCGGCAACGGCTGCCGTGACGGGACTGTTCCCGAGGGCAACCAGTAGCGGCGCGCAAAACGATCAGACTCAGGCTGCGGCGGTGACGCAGCAACCTGTCGTCGATACGACGCAGCCCGTCAATCCCACTGCCCAGCAGCAGGCCGCCGCGCAAGAGCAGGCTGAGCAAGAAGCTCAACAGCGCGCCGCACAGCAGACAGCGCAGCAACAGGCGCAACAGGCTCAACAAGCACAACTGGCGCAGCAACAGCAAGCGGCGGCGGCCCAGGCAGCGCAGCAGGCGCCGCTCGCACCTGCACCGAGCCAGCCCTACGCGCAACAGCCGCAATACGCACAGCAAGCTCAGCCGCAGCAGCCCGCGCGCCCCGCCTATTGCTCGACCTGCGGTACCGTCGAGGCCATTTCCGCCGTTCGTACCGAAGGGCACGGCACGGGGATCGGCGCTGTCGGCGGCGCGGTGGCGGGCGGGGTCGTCGGCAACCAGTTCGGCAGTGGCGGCGGACGCACCGCGATGACGCTGCTTGGCGCACTCGGCGGCGGTCTCGCCGGCAACTCGGTCGAAAAGCATCTGCGCAGCACCACCAGCTATTCGGTGCGGGTGCGGATGGAGAACGGCAAGATGCGCTACTTCACGTTTCACGAACCGCCGCCGTTCCAGCAAGGCGAGCGCGTGCGCATTCAGAACGGCGCGCTTGTCGCGGGTTGAACGGCCTTCCAGTCCACCGCGCATAAAAAAGGCGACTCGCACGCGAGTCGCCTTTTCCTTTTCCTTCTGCCGGCTGCACGCCGGATTCAGCGCAAAGCGTGTTGCACTCAGTAATCCGCGTCCTCGATCCAGGCTGCCTGGATGGCTTCGAGAATCTTTTCGTTCGAGCGGTTCGGATCGTCGTCAAAACCGTCCAGCTCCATCACCCAGCGATGCAGATCGGTGAACCGCACCTGCTGCGGATCGATCTCCGGATGCTTGTCGGTCAAGGCCATCGCGATGTCTTGCGTATCGGTCCACTTCATGGCTGCTTGCTCCTTTTAGTGATTTTCCTTCGCGTGGTTGATCGAATAACGCGGAATCTCGACCACAAGGTCGTCGCCCTCGGGCATCAGCGCCTGGCACGACAACCGCGACTCCGGTTCGAGACCCCATGCCTTGTCGAGCAGATCGTCTTCCGTCTCCTCCGATGGCTCGAGCGCCTGGAAACCTTCGCGCACGATCACATGACAGGTCGTACACGCGCAAGACTTCTCGCACGCGTGCTCGATCTCGATGCCATGCTCGAGCAGATTGTCGCAGATGCTCTTACCCGGCACGGCGTCGATGACTGCGCCGTCCGGACACAGTTCGACGTGAGGCAGCACAACGATTTGAGGCATACGTATTCCGTTTGGTCTGTGGGGCACGGACGCCGCCCTTCAGGCACCGTACCATTTTACTGGTGGCGCGGCCGTTTTTGGCACGCGCCGCGTGATTCAGATTTCGTCGAGTTTGCGGCCCGCGAGCGCGCGGCGAATGCTCTTGTCCATCCGGCGCGCGGCGAATTCGTCGGTGCCTTCTGCGAGTGTCTTCGTCGCGGCCTCAATCGCGTCGACATCGTCCGACGGCGAAATCGCGCGCAGCGCGGCGACGAGATCTTCGAGCGCCGCACGTTCGTCGGTGTCGAGCAGTTCGCCGTCGGCGGCGAGCGCCGCTTCCGTCGCTTCGACCAGGCGCTGCGCCTCGACCTGCGCCTCGCGCAGCGCGCGGGCGCGCATATCGACCTCGGCGGTATTGAAGCTGTCTTCGAGCATTCGCGCGACGTCGTCATCGGCGAGACCGTAAGACGGCTTCACGACGACCGACGCCTCCACGCCCGAGTGCTGCTCGCGCGCGAACACGGACAGCAGACCATCGGCGTCGACCTGATACGTCACGCGGATGCGCGCCGCGCCCGCCGCCATCGGCGGAATGCCGCGCAGCTCGAACCGCGCGAGCGAACGGCAATCGGACACGAGCTCGCGTTCGCCCTGCACGACGTGAATCGCCATCGCCGTCTGGCCGTCCTTGAAGGTCGTGAACTCCTGCGCGCGCGCGACGGGAATAGTCGAGTTGCGCGGAATGATCTTCTCGGCAAGGCCGCCCATCGTTTCGACGCCAAGCGACAGCGGAATCACGTCGAGCAGCAGCCAGTCGTCGCCGTCCGCGCCGCGGTTGCCCGCGAGCAGATCGGCCTGGATCGCCGCGCCGAGCGCGACGACCTGATCGGGATCGAGATTGGTCAGCGGCGGCTGGCCGAAGTAGCCTTCGACGGCGCGGCGGATCACGGGCATGCGCGTCGCGCCGCCGACGAGCACGACGCCCTTGATGTCGGCGGGCGTCACTTTCGCGTCGCGCAGCGCCTTTTTGGTCGGACCGAGCGTGCGCTGCACGAGCGTCTGGGTGATCGCTTCGAAGGTCGCTTCGTCGACAGTGACGTCGATCTTCGCGCCGCTCGACAGCGTGACCTGAACGGCCGTGCTCGGCGCGGACGACAGCGCTTCTTTCGCAACGCGCACGGTGTCGAGCAGATGCCGCACGTCTTCCGGCTTCAGCGATTGTCCCGCGATGTCCGCCTGTTCGAGCACGTGCCGATACAGCGCGTGATCGAAATCGTCGCCGCCCAGCGCCGAGTCGCCGCCCGCTGCCAGCACTTCGAAAACGCCTTTCGTGAGCTTCAGGATCGACAGATCGAAGGTGCCGCCGCCGAGGTCATACACCGCGTACAAGCCTTCCGCGCCATTGTCGAGGCCGTAGGCGATCGCGGCTGCCGTCGGCTCGTTCAGCAGACGCAGCACATTGAGGCCCGCGAGACGCGCGGCGTCCTTGGTGGCCTGGCGCTGGGCCTCGTCGAAATAGGCGGGAACCGTGATGACGGCGCCCACCAGTTCGTCGCCAAGCGTGTCCTCGGCGCGATGACGCAGCGTCGCGAGAATTTCGGCCGACACTTCGACAGGACTCTTCACGCCGTCGACCGTGCGGATCTGCACCATGCCAGGCGCATCGACGAAATCGTACGGCGCGTTTTCCGCATGCTCCACTTCGCTTTTGCCGCGGCCCATGAAGCGCTTGACGGAGACGATCGTATTGCGCGGATCGGTCGCGGCTTCCGCCTTCGCCACGCGCCCGATGCGCCGGCCACCCTTTTCGAGGTAGCGCACGACGGACGGCAGAAGATAATGGCCTTCGTCGTCGGGGAGCACGTCGGGCACGCCGCTGCGCACGGCCGCGACGAGCGAGTTGGTGGTTCCCAGGTCGATGCCGACCGCGAGGCGCCGCTGGTGCGGCGCGGGCGCCATGCCGGGTTCAGAGATTTGCAGTAAAGCCATCTGGAATCTTCTTCGGGGTCTCGTGGGCCCCGGTCCTGATCATATGAGTTCGCGTTTGACTGGGCAGCGGCCGGTCCGGCCGGACGGGCGGCTAGCTGTCGAGTCGCTCGATCTGCGTGCCGATCTCGGCGGCCACCCGTTCGATGAACATCAGTTGCCGCACCGCCTCGCCCGCCGCCTGATTCGAGCCGCTGTCGAGCAGCGCGGCCAGTTTGGTGAAGCGCACCTTTTCTTCGTCGCGCAGTTCGACGAGCAGCGCGTCGAGCGCGTCGACGTTTTTCGCCGCCGACGCATCTTCGATCGCCTCGCGCCATTCCATCTGCTGCATCAGGAATGCCGGCTCCATCGCCGTGTTGTTCTCCGCACCGACATCCACGCCGCGCAGCGACAACAGATAGCGCGCCCGCTTGAGGGGATCGCGCAGCGTCTGATAAGCCTCGTTCGTGCGCGTCGCCCATTGCATCGCGATGCGCTTTTGCGCGTCGCCCGCGGCGGCAAAACGGTCAGGATGCACCTGCGCCTGCACCGTGCGGTACGCGTGATCCAGCGCGGACGCATCCAGCGCGAACTGCTCGGGCAGGTTGAAAAGCTCGAAGTGACTGTCGTTCAGCGAGGCCATCAGAGTTACTTTGTCCGTTCAGTGCACGCACACGCAGTGCAGCGACGCGGCGAAATTG
This sequence comes from Paraburkholderia bengalensis, assembly GCF_037126505.1. Classification (NCBI taxonomy): domain Bacteria; kingdom Pseudomonadati; phylum Pseudomonadota; class Betaproteobacteria; order Burkholderiales; family Burkholderiaceae; genus Paraburkholderia; species Paraburkholderia bengalensis. The sequence continues at coordinate 42,408 of NZ_JACFYJ010000013.1, read as the reverse complement.
AAAAAAGGCGGCACAGGCCGCCTTTTGAGCATGACTCGCGCGCTTACACGCGGAACGATTCGCCGCAGCCACACTCGTCCTTGACGTTCGGGTTGTTGAACCTGAAGCCTTCGTTCAACCCTTCGCGCGCGAAGTCGAGTTCCGTGCCGTCGATATAGGCGAGGCTCTTCGGATCCACCACGATCTTCACGCCGTTGCATTCGAAAACCTGGTCCTCGGGCGCGAGTTCGTCGACGTACTCGAGCTTGTATGCGAGCCCCGAGCAACCCGTCGTGCGCACACCGAGCCGCAGTCCGACGCCCTTGCCACGCCGGCTCAGATATTTCTGCACATGTTGTGCTGCTTTTTCGGTCAACGTAATTGCCATAGCGTTTCTCAATGTGCGGCACGCTGTCGTTCACTACGACGCCCCGCGACGCATGTCGCCACCTTGCTTGCGACCCTGCCTGCTTCCTGAATCGTTCAGGCGGACGTCGCGCGCAACTGCGCGTTCCGTCCGCGTTCTGCCTGCGCTTCGTCTTAAGCCGACTCGGTCTTCGCCGCGTCGGCCGTCTCGCCGTGACGCTGCTTGTAGTCGGCGACGGCTGCCTTGATTGCGTCTTCCGCGAGAATCGAGCAGTGAATCTTCACCGGCGGCAGCGCCAGTTCTTCGGCGATCTGCGTGTTCTTGATCGTGAGTGCCTGATCGAGCGTCTTGCCCTTCACCCATTCCGTGACGAGCGAGCTCGACGCGATGGCCGAACCGCAGCCGTACGTCTTGAACTTCGCGTCTTCGATCACACCGTCCGCGCCCACGCGGATCTGCAGCTTCATCACGTCGCCGCAAGCCGGCGCGCCGACCATGCCCGTGCCGACAGCGTCGTCGTCTTTCGCGAACGAGCCGACGTTGCGCGGGTTTTCGTAGTGGTCCAGAACCTTGTCGCTATATGCCATTTCTCACTCCTTGATTCGATTCAACCTGCGTGCGTTTATCGACTAATCGGGGCGCTCAGTGCGCGGCCCACTGGATGGTCGACAGATCGATGCCGTCCTTGTGCATTTCCCACAGCGGCGACAGATCGCGCAGCTTCGCAATCTTGCTCTTCAGCAGGTTGATGACGTAATCGACGTCCTGCTCCGTCGTGAAGCGGCCGACCGTGAAGCGGATCGAGCTGTGCGCGAGTTCGTCGTTGCGGCCGAGCGCGCGCAGCACGTACGACGGCTCGAGCGATGCCGACGTGCAAGCCGAACCCGACGACACGGCGACGTCCTTCACAGCCATGATCAGCGATTCGCCTTCGACGAAGTTGAAGCTGATGTTCAGGTTGTGCGGCACACGCTGTTCCATGTCGCCGTTCACATACGTTTCTTCGATTTCCTGCAGGCCGCGCATCAGACGATCGCGCAGCATGCGGATGCGTTCGTTCTCGGTCGCCATTTCTTCGCGCGCGATGCGGAACGCTTCGCCCATGCCGACGATCTGGTGCGTAGCCAGCGTGCCCGAGCGCATGCCGCGCTCGTGGCCGCCGCCGTGCATCTGCGCCTCGATGCGCACGCGCGGCTTGCGGCGCACGTACAGCGCGCCGATGCCCTTCGGGCCGTAAGTCTTGTGCGCCGAGAACGACATCAGGTCGACCTTCAGTTTCTGCAGGTCGATCTCGACCTTGCCCGTCGACTGTGCAGCGTCGACGTGGAAAATGATGCCCTTCTCGCGACAGATTTCACCGATGGTCGCGATGTCCTGGATCACGCCGATCTCGTTGTTCACGTGCATCACGGAAACGAGGATCGTGTCCGGACGCAGCGCAGCCTTGAAGACGTCGAGGTCGATCAGGCCGTCGTCCTTCACGTCGAGATACGTGACTTCGTAGCCTTCGCGCTCCAGCTCGCGCGTGGTATCGAGCACGGCCTTGTGCTCGGTCTTCACCGTGACGATGTGCTTGCCCTTGCTCTTGTAGAAGTGCGCGGCGCCCTTGATGGCCAGGTTGTCGGATTCCGTCGCGCCCGACGTCCAGATGATTTCGCGCGGATCGGCGTTGACGAGCGCCGCGACGTTTTCGCGCGCTTCCTCGACGGCACGCTCCGCATCCCAGCCATACGCGTGGCTGCGCGATGCCGGGTTGCCGAACTGCTCGCGCAGGTACGGAATCATCTTGTCCACCACGCGCGGATCGACGGGCGTCGTCGCGCTGTAGTCCATGTAAATGGGCAGGTGGGGAATGTCGTTATTCATCAATCGCTCCGGGGACATCAGTGCCAATGGCTTCGCTTTTCTGGCGATGCGCGTCTCAAGCGCGCTATCAGCCGGCCATGTTGAAAACAGAATTGGGTCCTTTCGGCACCACGCGCGGCTCGACGGCGGGCGCTTCCGTGCGCCGGTCGCGCAGCACGGCCGTCGCACCTTCGCGCGAGCGCTGCTGGTCGACCAGGTCTTTCAGGGAAACGGAGTCGAGATACTCGACCATCTTCTGGTTCAGCGTCGACCACAGCTCATGCGTCATGCAATGGCCGTCGTGATGCTTGGTGCCTTCGCACGAACCCTTGCCGCCGCATTGCGTGGCATCGAGCGGCTCGTCGACGGCGATGATGATGTCCGCAACCGTCACATCCTCCGCGCGACGCGCGAGGTTGTAGCCGCCGCCCGGCCCGCGTACGGATTCGACGATCTCGTGACGGCGCAGCTTGCCGAACAGCTGCTCGAGGTAGGACAGGGAAATGTGTTGGCGCTGGCTGATACCCGCAAGCGTCACCGGGCCCTGCTCCTGGCGCAGCGCCAGGTCAATCATCGCCGTGACGGCGAAACGGCCTTTCGTGGTGAGTCTCATATGTGGTGGGAACCGCAATTCTCGACAAGTTTGGTCAAGTATAAATACATGACGGATTTAGTCAAGTATCCCTATCTCGATTTGGGTCATTTACTTAACGAAAACTGGGTTAAGGGGTCAATTGGGGCCGCAACGCCGCAATCAGGCCGCGACAGGCGGCTTCGCACTGGTCCAGCACGATTTCGAAGCCCTCGCCGCCGCCGAAATACGGGTCGACGACCTCGCGCGAATCGAAACCAGGCGCGTCTTTTTCCGCGCCCCGGACGCCGGGCGCTTGGGCATCCGGCGCGAATTCCATCAACAGGCGAATCTTGTCGCGGTATTCCGGCGCGCAGATTAGCTTCAGCGCGGCGACGTTCTTGTCGTCCATCGCGATGATCAGATCGAAGCGCTCAAAGTCGGCTGCCGAGATCTGGCGGCCACGAAATGTCGACAAATCGTAACCGCGGGATTTGGCGGCACGCTGCGCGCGCTCGTCGGGCGCTTCGCCGATGTGCCAGTCGCCCGTGCCCGCCGAATCGACGATCACGCGATCCGTGAGCTGCGCCTGCGCCAGCATGTACCGCATGACGCCTTCCGCAGTCGGGGAACGGCAGATGTTCCCAAGGCACACGAAGCAGATAGCGACGGTTTTCATCGATGGCTGAGCGGCCCAGCCGCGAATGTCAAAAGTGTTGCGAAACGGTGCCGCGATTATACAAAGCCGTGCAAAATCACGCCCACGGCGCGTCAGGCAGACCCGTTACATCGGCTGCGCGGACATACGGGCCGTCGCGGGCATCGTTTCGGCGGGCATGACCGCCTCGCTTCCGACAAATCCGTACGAAACCGTACGCGCGAGTTCCGCCGACACGCGCTCGGCAGCGAGCGGCGTCTGCGACGACTGAACAGATGCAGCGTGATACAGATGCAGGTAAGCGGCAGCAGCGAGCGGCACAACGATTGCCAAAGGCCAGTACACCGATATTTTGTTTCTCATGATGTTGTTTCTCTCTAAGCGGGCCATCGTGCATAGGCGCACTCTGCCCAGTGAAAATGGTAGACGAGTACGCAATCCGGAAAAACCCGCCCCGGGAGAACACAGCGTTGCGCCTAGATGAATAGTCGGACGAGGCGACGTTGCAAGACACCCACGACAGCCTTTCGAGCGTCGAAAGAATTCCTTACAAAAGCACACACAGGTAATACGCTCGCGGCGCTACAAATGACATAAGGACCGCGCGCCTATCGTTGCGCCTCTTGTTTTCATAACACTCAAATGAAACGTCTTATTCCTCCTCTCGCTTCTGCCGCCGTTGCGCTGTGCGCCATGGCGGCGCTCGGCGGCTGCGTCGCGTATCCGTCCGGCGGGCCGGCCTATGGCTACGACGGCGGCTACTACGACGGCTACGGCGCGCCTGTATATGGCTATGCCGAGCCGCCCGTCCAGTCGAGCCTGTTCCTCGGCTTCGGCGGATCTTCCCGGCCTGACTACGATCGCCGGTATTGGGGCCGAGGGTACGACCACGGCTATCACGGGGATCGCGGCAACTGGAACGGTCACGGTGGAAACAATGGCAACCCGCACGGACCACCGCCCCAGGCGGGCGGTCCGCCGCCGAATGGCGGCGGTCAAGGCGGCTGGCATGGCAACCACCCGCCCCCGCAGGCGGGCGGCGGACAACCGCAAGGAGGCGGCAATCGCGGCGGCGGTCAAGCGCCGCCTCCCCCGCCGCGCGGCACGGGTAGTCAGGCATGGAGCGACGGCGTCAGGCCGCACTGAGCGACCGTTTGCCGTATCGATGCCAAAGAAAAAAGAGGCTGCATCACACGATGCAGCCTCTTTTCTATTGATGCGACCGCGAGCGGCCGATTCAGCCGAGATGCGTCTTGCTCGCCGCGTACAGTTCGCGGAAGGTGCGGCCGACGGGCGCCGGCATCTCCCGCGTATTCGTCCAGCCTGCGCCGAGCGGCAGCTTCGCGATCGACTTCCGGCTGCCGCCCATCCGTTCGAGTATCCGCACGGCGAGCTTCGTGAAGATGCCGTAAGCCGCCGGATGCATCGCCAGATAACCCCAGACGGCAAGACCAAAGCGCTCCTTCCATGGGCGCAGATGCCGTTCCACTTGGCGCTCGCGCAGCTTGCGCAAGAGGTCCGACAGCGGAATGCCGACGGGGCACACGCTATTGCACTCGCCGCACAGCGTGGCGGCCTGCGGCAAGTCGAGCGCCTTCTCTATGCCGACGTAGCTCGGCGTCAACACGGAACCCATCGGCCCCGGATACACCCAGCCATACGCGTGGCCGCCGACCTTCTGATAAACGGGGCAATGATTCATGCACGCGCCGCAGCGAATGCAACGCAGCATGTCCTGAAAGTCGCCGCCGATCAGCCCCGTGCGCCCGCCATCGACGAGCACGACATACATATGCTCCGGCCCGTCCTGATCGTCCGCGCCGCGCGGGCCCGTCAACACCGAGAAATAGTTCGACACGTCCTGCCCCGTTGCCGAACGCGGCAATAGGCGCATGGCCGTCGCGAGATCCTCGAGCGTCGGCAGTACCTTCTCGATCCCCGTCACGGCAACGTGCACGCGCGGCATCACCGTGCACATGCCCTCGTTGCCCTCGTTGGTCACGAGCGCCACGGAGCCCGTTTCCGCGATCACGAAGTTGCCGCCCGTCACGCCCATGTCGGCTGTCATGAAATGCGGGCGCAGCATTTCGCGCGCTTCGCGCGTCATCTCGGGAATTTCGGTCAGACGCGGCCGCTTGTGGGTCTTCGCGAACAGATCGGCGATCTCTTCCTTATCTTTGTGGACGACGGGCGCGATGATGTGGCTCGGCGGCTCGTTGTCGTTGATCTGCAGGATGTATTCGCCGAGATCGGTTTCGACCGACTGCACGCCCATCTGTCCGAGCACCTCGTTCAGGCGCATTTCCTCGGACACCATCGACTTCGTCTTGATCACCTTCTTCACGTCGTGCTTGCGCGCAATGTCGGCGACGAGTTTCGCCGCATCCTGCGTCGACTCCGCGAACAGCACCGTGACGCCGCGCCGCGTCGCCTCGCGCTCGAAGGTTTCGAGCCAGACGTCGAGATTCTCCAGCGCGCGGTTGCGCCGCTCCTTGAGCGCGGCGCGCGTAGCGGGAAAGTCGATCGCGGTCATCGCCGATGCGCGCGCCGACACGAACTTCGTCGACAGTTTCGTGAGGTTCTGCTGCAGGCGCTGGTCGGCGAGCTTCTGGCCTGCGCGCGCCTTGAACTGCATCGTTTGGACTTGCATGATGGCCCTAGGGACGGGTTACCGGTATGGACTCAAGCGCGAAACTGCGTGGCGCCGAAGCGCGGCGCGGCGAAACGGCGCACTCAGGCGTCGCCCGCCAGCACCTGCGCGATATGCAGCACGCGCGTGGTCGTATCGCCCGTACGACGCAGCCGCCCTTCGATATTCAGCATGCAGCCGAGATCGCCCAGCACCACGGCCTGCGCGCCGCTTGCCTGAATGTTCGCGCACTTCTCGTCGACAATCGCAGTAGAAATATCGCCGAACTTCAGCGCGAACGTACCGCCGAAGCCGCAGCAGTGCTCGCAGTCCTTCATCTCGGTCACGGCGACGCCCGCCTGCGCCAGCAGTTCGCGCGGCTGCCGCTTGACGCCCAGCTCGCGCAATCCGGAGCACGAATCGTGATACGTGACGGGCCCCGGGAAGTCGCCCGGCGTCAGCTCGACCTTTGCGACGCTCGCGAGAAAATCGGTCAACTCGTAGACCTTGGGGCGCAGGCGCCCGAAGCGGGCCATCAGTTCGGGGTCGTCGGCGAACAGGTCGCCGTAGTGCGCGCGGATCATCCCGCCACACGAACCGGACGGCACGACCACGTAATCGTATTGCTCGAACTCGCGCAGCGTCTTTTCGGCGAGATCGCGCGCGATGCGCCGGTCGCCGGAGTTGTACGCGGGCTGTCCGCAGCACGTTTGCGCCGGCGGCACGAACACGTCGAAGCCCGCGCGCTCAATCAGCTTGATGGCGGAAAAGCCGATTTCGGGACGCATCAGATCGATCAGGCAGGTGACGAAAAAACCGACTCGCATGGATGCTCCTCCGGGGAAACGTCCCCGATTATCCGCTGTTTGGCGCGCAATACCAACGCGTAACGCCATGCGCGCGCAATGGCGCGCGTGATCGTTGCGATTCGAGCCGCGCCTCCAATGGCGTTCGCTTTTTTCACAATACGAGATACAATCAGTTTTCCGCTGTTTGACGCGTCAACTGTCTAGCCTTTATGAGCGATACGAACCCGGACCCAAAAACGTCGATCCAGGTGATCGAGCGCATGATGCGCCTCCTGGACGCCCTCGCCGCGCACAGCGACCCTGTCAGTCTGAAGGAGCTCGCACAGCGCACCGATCTTCATCCTTCCACCGCCCATCGCATCCTGAACGACATGGTGACGTGCCGTCTCGTGGATCGCTCGGACCCCGGCACGTACCGCCTCGGCATGCGCCTGCTGGAACTCGGCAATCTCGTGAAGGCGCGTTTGTCAGTGCGCGACGCGGCATTGATGCCGATGCGCGAACTGCACCGTCTGACGGGGCAGACAGTGAACCTGTCCGTGCGCCAAGGCGATGAGATCGTCTACATCGAGCGCGCCTATTCCGAGCGCTCGGGCATGCAGGTGGTGCGCGCGATCGGCGGCCGGGCGCCGCTGCATCTGACATCTGTCGGCAAGCTGTTCCTCGCCGCCGACGAATCCACCCGCGTACGCGCTTATGCAACGCGCACGGGGCTTTCGGGCCACACGCAGAACAGCATCACTGATCTCACCAAGCTGGAACGCGAGCTGTCGCACGTGCGGCAGCAGGCGTGCGCGCGCGACAACGAAGAACTGGAGCTTGGCGTGCGCTGCATCGCTGCGGGCATTTACGACGACACGGGCAAGCTCGTCGCGGGACTTTCGCTGTCGGCGCCCGCCGACCGTCTGCAGGACTCGTGGCTTGGTCAGTTGAGCAAGACGGCGCTCGTTATCTCGGAGTCGCTCGGTTATCACCCGCAGACGCAGCACGCTGCGCCGACGGCCCAGGCGATGTGACCGGACGCGTCGCGAAGCTACGCTCTTCGCGACGCAAATCAGTCAGCACGCACAAAAAACCCCGCAGTGCGGGGCTTTTTGTCGAACAGACGGCGCTGGCGTTTGAGCTCAGGTTCCGGCGCCATTGGCGTCGGCGCTCGTGATGCGCTGCTCGCCGCCGTTGTCGATCCACGTGCGCAGACGTTGCGCATCGGCGAAACGCGAATATTTGCCCGACGAGTCGAGCAGCACCATGATCATCGGACGATCGTGGATCGTCGCCTGCATCACGAGGCACTCGCCGGCCTCGTTGATGAAGCCCGTCTTCTGCAGGCCGATGTCCCACGACGAATTGCGCACCAGCGCGTTCGTGCTGTTGTACGCGATCGTGCGCTTGCCGGTGTACACCTCGTAGCTGCGATCCGTCGAGAACCTGCGGATCATCGGATACTGATAAGCCGCGTTGACCATCTTGACGAGGTCGCGCGCGCTCGACACGTTCTGACTCGTCAGGCCAGTCGGGTTTTCAAAGTGGGTATCGGACATGCCGAGCGCCTTCGCCTTCGCGTTCATTGCCGCCATGAACGCTGGACGACCGCCCGGGAAGTAGCGCGACAGTGCCGCCGCCGCGCGGTTTTCCGACGCCATCAGCGCGATATGCAGCATGTCCTCGCGCGACAGCACCGAGCCGACGGACAGGCGCGAACCCGTGTTCTTTTCGTAGTCGCGGTCTTCGTCGGTGACTTCGATCTGCTCCGTCATCGGCGCCTTCGAATCCAGCACCACCATCGCCGTCATCAGCTTCGTGATCGACGCGATGGGCACGACGGCGCGCGAGTTCTTGTCGAACAGCGACTCCGACGTGTTCTGGTCGACCACGTACGCGACGCTCGAGCGCAGCGCCAGCGCGTCAGGCGTTTCGTGCAGGCCGAACGCCGTGCCGACGGACGGCTGGCGCGGCTCGAACGCGACGCGGCGCACGGCCGTGTGATGGCGGCCGTTCATCGTGTAGGCGACGCGGCGCTTCTTCGAAACGGCGCGGGGTTGATCATCGTCCGCCGCGGCGGCACTCACCGCCTTCGACGACTTGCTGGAGACCTTCTCGGCAGCCGCCTTCTTGGCCGGCTTCTTGCCTGCTTTCGCGGACTTGGCGGGCGCCGTGGCCGTTGCGGCAAACGCGTCCACGGGCGCGGCGAACGCGGCAGCGATGACCACCGAGGCAGCCACCGACAGAGCGGTGCTGAGCGCCGCGCCGTGCATCACTTTCAGTGACGAAAACATGTCGGTTTTCATTGGTGTTCTGGGTTGGAGCGGCGAGAGAGTTTTCGCCAGTGTAGTAAAACAGTTAAAAATTAGCAATATTAAGCACTTATCGACAGTCGTTAAACCGAGTTGTCAGGCTCGATTGATAAAAGCCAATAAGTTTCGCCTGCGTCATCGAAAAAACCAATGGCCAACGGACGAGCTGGCTTCACCTGCTGCTGAAAGGCTCGCACTCGTTCAGCATATCGGCATATTCGTCACAAACTTGATTGGGAGAAGTACGGTCGCGCACGATAGAGAAGCGATCCATCGGCCCGACTGGGCAAGACCTCTGCAAATGACGCCGCAGACCGGTCAACAATTAAGCGCCTACTGTGAAGCAGCACGCCGCGCGTTCGACCGGGATGGGCTTTTAACGTTCCGCCAAGGTTTTCGGTTTACCTGAGAATTTTACCTTTTTGCTCAGGAATTCGCCGTCAGACTGCCGACACCCTTGCCCAGCTTGAGAGACCACGATTTTTGCAGCACCACATCGGTGCAAACCCTGGCGTGCAGGCGCTTCATCGCGATGTCATAAACGCTTCATAACGTATTGTTTTATTAGTAATTTCCCTGCGTTGTGCGTTGCACAAAAAAGTACTTGACATCCATCGTTGTCATCCTAAAATGGGAACCGTTGCTGCGACGCACAATGCATCGCGGACAAGCGAACCACGCACATTTTGCTGTTAACCCAACTCGGACCGCGAAAGACGGGCCGGTACTCCAGGAGCGTAAACATGACTCTGCTGACCCCTGAGCAATTCGCCGCAGCACAGAAGGCCAACCTCGAAACGCTGTTCGGCCTGACCTCGAAGGCATTCGAAGGCGTCGAAAAGCTGGTCGAACTGAATCTGCAAGTCGTCAAGTCGACGATCGCCGAAAGCCAGGAAAACGCACAACGCGCGCTGTCCGTGAAGGACGCGCAGGAACTGCTCGCGCTGCAAGCGAGCCTGACGCAGCCGGTGGCAGAAAAGGTTCTGTCGTATGGCCGTCATCTGTACGAAATCGCATCGGCTACGCAAGCTGAATTCGCCCGTGTTGCTGAAGCGCAATACGAAGAGCAGAACAAGAAGGTGCAAGCGCTCGTCGAGAACGTCGCGAAGAACGCACCGGCTGGTTCGGAAACGGCTGTCGCCGTGATCAAGTCGGCCATCACGGCCGCGAACACGACGTACGAAACGGTTCACAAGGCAACCAAGCAAGCCGTCGAAATCGCTGAAAGCAACTTCAACGCGGCTGCTACGGCTGCGTCGAAGGCCGCTTCGCAAGCTGCTGCGCAAGCTTCGCGCACGGCAGCTTCGGCCAAGAAGGCTGCTGTCTAAGAATCGACGCAACGGATTCAACGGATCGGGCTTCACCTGTGCGTTGACGGATGCCCCATCATCCGCCGGCGCGCAGCCGCGAGACACACTATCGAAGTGACTGGCGGAACGGAACAGCGCCGCACGGTCGACACTTCGATGACCAGGCGGCCAGACGCTCCGATACGTTAAACAGCGTATCGTTTCCCCGGCTCACGCCGGGATTTTTTTGTCCGCTCGCCTTGCACCGACGCCGCACGCTGGCATCGATGCCCCATGCAAAACGGCGCCCCTTCTCGCGAGGGGCGCGCCGTTCTCACATGCGCAGACGGGAAGCGGCGCGTGCCGCTCGCGGCTTACTTCTTCTTCTGCGGCGGCAAATCCGTGCAGACGCCTTCGTACAGTTCGGCGGCCATGCCGATCGATTCGCCCAGCGTCGGGTGCGGATGGATGGTCTTGCCGATATCCGTCGCGTCCGCGCCCATCTCGATTGCGAGGCACACTTCGCTGATCAGATCGCCCGCATTCAGACCGACGATGCCGCCGCCGATCACGCGATGCGTCTCTTCGTCGAAGATCAGCTTCGTGAAGCCTTCGTCGCGGCCATTGGCGATGGCGCGACCCGACGCGGCCCACGGGAACACAGCCTTGCCGTACTTGATGCCTTCGGCCTTGCACTGGTCTTCCGTTTTCCCCGCCCACGCAACTTCCGGATCGGTGTAGGCCACCGACGGAATTTGCAGCGCGTCGAAGTACGCCTTCTCGCCGTGCGCCGCCTCCGCCGCAACGTGGCCTTCATGCACGGCCTTGTGCGCGAGCATCGGCTGGCCGACCACATCGCCGATTGCGAAGATGTGCGGCACATTCGTGCGCATCTGCTTGTCGACGTCGATGAAGCCGCGGTCCGTGACGGCCACGCCCGCCTTGTCAGCTCCGATCTTCTTGCCGTTCGGGCTGCGGCCCACGGCAACCAGCACGAGATCGTAGCGTTGCGGCTCCGCGGGCGCCTTTTCGCCTTCGAACGTCACATAGATGCCATCCGGCTTCGCTTCTGCGCCCGTCGTCTTGGTCTTCAGCATCACGTTGCCGAAACGCTTGCTGTTGAACTTCTCCCAGACCTTCACGAGATCGCGGTCCGCGCCCAGCATCAGGCCGTCGAGCATTTCGACGACGTCGATCTGCGCGCCGAGGGTCGCATACACCGTTGCCATTTCCAGCCCGATGATGCCGCCGCCGATCACCAGCATGCGCTTGGGAATCTGACGCAGTTCGAGCGCGCCCGTCGAATCGACGATACGCGGATCTTCCGGCAGGAACGGCAGCTTCACGGCCTGCGAACCGGCCGCGATGATCGCCTGCTTGAACTTCACGACCTTCTTGCCGTTCTCGCCCTGCACTTGCATGTGATAGGGATCGACAAACGTGCCGACACCCGTCGCCACTTCGACCTTGCGCGCCTTTGCCATGCCTGCGAGACCGCCCGTCAGCTTCTTGACGACGCCGGACTTGAAGTCGCGCAGCTTGTCCAGATCGATCTGCGGCTTGCCGAACGTGATGCCGTGCGAGCCGAGTGCCTCTGCCTCGTCGATGACGAGCGCGGTGTGCAGCAGCGCCTTCGACGGAATGCAGCCCACGTTCAGACACACGCCGCCGAGCGTCGAATAGCGCTCGACCAGCACCGTCTTCATGCCGAGGTCGGCCGAACGGAACGCAGCCGAGTAACCGCCGGGACCGGCGCCGAGCACGAGCATGTCGCATTCGATGTCGGCGGAGCCCGAGTAGCTGCCGGCTTGCGGTGCGGGCGTGGGTGCCGCAGCGGGCGACGGCGCGGGTGCAGCCGCCTTCGGTGTGGGAGCAGCCGCGGCGCCTTCCCCTTCGAGCAGCAACAGCACGCTGCCTTCCGACACGGTGTCGCCGACCTTGACCTTCAGCTCCTTGACGACGCCGGCAGCCGGGCTCGGGACATCCATCGTCGCCTTGTCCGATTCCAGCGTGACGAGCGACTGCTCTTTCTCCACGCGATCCCCGACCTTCACGGCCACTTCGATCACGGGCACATCTTTATAGTCGCCGATATCGGGGACTTTGATTTCCTGCACGCCGCCGCCGGATTTGGCCGGTGCCGCAGCGGGCGCGGGTGCAGCTTTCTCAGGTTCTTTGCTGGCTTTGGCTTCGCCACCAGCCGTTTCGACCAGCGCGATGACGGTGCCTTGCGAGACCTTTTCGCCCGCCTTTACGCGCACTTCCTTGACCGTGCCGGCCGTATCGCTCGGCACTTCCATCGACGCCTTGTCCGATTCGAGCGTCAGCAGCGACTGCTCTTTTTCGATAGTGTCGCCCGGCTTGATATTGACTTCGATGACATCGACGTCCTTGAAATCGCCGATGTCCGGCACCTTCACTTCGACGAGACTCATTAGTGTCCCCTTCTCTTATTGACCGTGTTGAAAGAAGGCCGCGAAAAATTGAACCCGAAAACCAGAGAACGACAGTCGACACACAGCGAAGACTTAATGCCGTCCGCCAAGGACGCGGCTTTCTTCTGCCTACTTTTCTTTGCAAGACAAAGAAAAGTAGGTGCCGCCCCGCACAGGGGCGACGCTCGGAGAAAGACGCGAACGCAGGTTCAACGGAGGCGCTTGAACAACCGCATCAAAACGGAACCCAAGCGCCAGCGGCAACCTGACAACAATCAAAGAATCACACGCCGGAAATCGGCAAGAATCGACCCAAGGTACGCATTGAAGCGCGCCGCCTCGGCGCCGTCGATCACGCGATGGTCATACGACAGCGACAGCGGCAGCGTGAGACGCGGCACGAACTGCTTACCGTCCCACACAGGCTTCTGATAGCCGCGCGACAGACCGAGAATCGCCACTTCAGGCGCGTTGATGATCGGCGTGAAGGTCGTGCCGCCGATGCCGCCCAGCGACGAGATCGAGAAGCAGCCGCCTTGCATCTGGTCGGGCTTGAGCTTGCCTTCGCGCGCGAGCTTCGACAGCTCGGTCATTTCCTTCGCGATATCGACGAGACCCTTCTTGTCCGCATCGCGGATCACGGGCACGACGAGACCGTTCGGCGTATCGGCTGCAAAACCGACGTGGTAGTACTGCTTGAACACGAGGTTGTCGCCGTCGAGGCTCGCGTTGAACGTCGGGAACTTCTTCAGCGCCGCGACGACGGCCTTGATCACGAACGCCAGCATCGTGAACTTGACGCCCGATTTCTCATTTTCCTTGTTCAGCTTGACGCGCAGTTCTTCCAGCTCGGTGATATCCGCTTCGTCGTTGTTCGTGACGTGCGGGATCATCACCCAGTTGCGGTGCAGGTTTGCGCCGGAAATCTTCTTGATGCGCGACAGCGGCTTCGGATCGACCGGACCGAACTTCGTGAAATCGATCTTCGGCCACGGCAGCAGGCCGAGTTCGCCGCCGCCTGCGCCCGCGGGTGCCGCTGCAGCAGCCGGCGCCCCGCGCTGCCCCGTCATCACACCCTTGACGAACGCCGTGACGTCGTCCTGCGTGATGCGGCCCTTCGGTCCCGTGCCCTGCACGCGCGACACGTCGACGCCCAGTTCGCGCGCGAACTTGCGCACGGAAGGCGACGCGTGGCTCGCGCGATGTGCGCCACCTTCGCCTGCGGGGATCACGGGCGCCTGAGCGAGCGCGGACGGCTGGGCGGGCGCCGGGGACGGCACAGCAGGCGCATCCGACGGCGCCTCTTCCCGCTTCGCAGCGGCGGGCGCGGGAGCGGGCGCGGCCGCACCGCCGCCTTCGCCTTCGCCTTCGAGCAGCAGGATCAGCGTGCCTTCCGACACGTTGTCGCCCACTTTGACCTTCAGTTCCTTGACGACGCCGGCGGCCGGGCTTGGCACGTCCATCGTCGCCTTGTCCGATTCGAGCGTGACAAGCGACTGTTCCTTCTCCACGCGATCCCCGACCTTCACGGCCACTTCGATCACGGGCACATCTTTATAGTCGCCGATATCGGGGACTTTGATTTCCTGCACGCCGCCGCTCTTTGCAGCAGCGGGCGCCGGCGCGGGTGCCGCAGCGGGTGCGGGCGCAGGCGCCGGAGCGGCTGCACCGTTGCCTTGCGCGGGCTTCGCGGCGGCCGCGCCTTCACCGTCGAGCAGCACGATCAGCGTGCCTTCCGACACCGTGTCGCCAAGCTTGACTTTCACTTCCTTGACCGTGCCCGACGCCGGGCTCGGCACATCCATCGTCGCCTTGTCGGATTCCAGCGTGACGAGCGACTGCTCTTTCTCGACGGTGTCACCCGCCTTCACCAGCACCTCGATTACAGGAATGTCCTTGTAATCGCCGATATCCGGTACCTTGACTTCGATCGCTTGGCTCATTGTTTTCTGTCTCCAGGGCCGCGCGCACCTCAGCCGCCCGCTTCGGGCGGCGAGGTGCGCATTTGGGGCTCGCGGGCGATGCCTTACACGGTCATCGGGTTGGGTTTGGACGGATCGAGGTTGTACTTCTTCAGCGCGTCGGCCACGACCTTGCGCTCAATCGTACCCTCGTCGGCGAGCGCGTTCAGCGCAGCGACCGTGGTCCAGTAGCGGTCGACTTCGAAGAAGTGACGCAGCTTTTCGCGCGTATCCGAGCGGCCGAAGCCGTCCGTGCCCAGCACGACGAAGCGTTGCGGCACAAACGCGCGGATCTGGTCGACCAGCGCGCGGACGTAGTCCGTCGACGCGATGACGGGGCCCTTCGCGTCCTTCAGCAGCGTCTCGACGTGCGAGAGCTTCTTCTCGCCGAGCGGGTTCAGCAGGTTCTGACGCTGGACTTCGTGACCTTCGCGGGCCAGTTCCGTGAAGCTCGGCACGCTCCACAGGTCGGCTTCGACGCCCCAGTCGTTTTTCAGCAGGTCGGCGGCGGCGATCACTTCGTTGAAGATCGTGCCCGCGCCCATCAGCTGCACGCGCGGCGCCTTCGCGTTGTCGGCGCCCTTGCGGAACGCGTACATGCCCTTGATGATGTCCTTCGCCACATGCTCGCCCTGCGGAATCGCCGGGTGCTCGTAGTTCTCGTTCATCACCGTGATGTAATAGAACACGTCTTCCTGCTCCTGCACCATGCGGCGCAGGCCGTCCTGCATGATGACGGCGAGTTCGTAGCCGAACGTCGGGTCATAGCTGATGCAGTTCGGCACGGACGCCGCCCACAGCAGCGAGTGGCCGTCTTCGTGCTGCAGACCTTCGCCGTTGAGCGTCGTGCGGCCTGCCGTGCCGCCCAGCAGGAAGCCGCGCGAGCGCATGTCGCCCGCCGCCCATGCCAGATCGCCGATGCGCTGGAAGCCGAACATCGAGTAGAAGATGTAGAACGGGATCATGATCTCGCCGTGCGTCGAATACGACGTCGCCGCTGCGATCCAGTCCGACATGCCGCCTGCTTCGTTGATGCCTTCCTGCAGGATCTGGCCCGTTTCCGACTCACGGTAGAACATCAACTGGTCGGAATCTTCCGGCACGTACTTCTGGCCGTCCTGATTCCAGATGCCGATCTGACGGAACAAACCCTCCATGCCGAAGGTACGCGATTCGTCCGGCACGATGGGCACGACGCGCTTGCCGATCGCCTTGTCCTTCAACAGGATGTTGAGGATACGGACGAACGCCATCGTCGTCGAAATTTCACGGCCTTCGCCCGTGCCTTTCAGCAGCGGCTCGAATGCGTCGAGCGCCGGGACGGGCAGCGATTCCGCCTTCTGGCGGCGCGCCGGCAGATAGCCGCCGAGTTCCTGACGGCGGGCGCGCATGTATTCGAGTTCCTTCGAGCCTTCTTCGAAGGTCAGATACGGCACGTGCACAATCTCGTCGTCCGAAATCGGCAGACGGAACTGGTCGCGGAAATGCTTGAGCGCCTCCACCTGCATCTTCTTCTGCTGGTGGGTGATGTTCATCGCCTGGCCCGCTTCGCCCATGCCGTAGCCCTTGATCGTCTTCGCGAGGATCACGGTCGGCTGGCCCTTGGCCTGCGTCGCTTCCTTGAACGCCGCGTAGATCTTGTGCGGATCATGGCCGCCGCGGTTCAGGTTCCACACGTCCTCGTCCGACCAGTCGGACACCAGCGCCTTCAGTTCCGGCGTGTTGAAGAAGTGCTCGCGAACGTAAGCGCCCGACTCCGACTTGTACGTCTGATATTCGCCGTCAACAACCTCCATCATCCGGCGCATCAGCGCGCCCGACTTGTCGCGTGCGAAGAGTGCGTCCCAGCGGCTGCCCCAGATCACCTTGATGACGTTCCAGCCGGCGCCGCGGAATTCGCTTTCCAGTTCCTGGATGATCTTGCCGTTGCCGCGCACCGGGCCGTCCAGGCGCTGCAGGTTGCAGTTGATGACGAACACGAGGTTGTCCAGACGCTCGCGGCCGGCCATGCCGATCGCGCCGAGCGATTCCGGCTCGTCCGTCTCGCCGTCGCCGAGGAATGCCCACACCTTGCGGCCGTCCGTCTTGGCGATGCCGCGCGCCTGCAGGTACTTCATGAAGCGCGCCTGATAGATGGCCATGATGGGACCGAGGCCCATCGAGACCGTCGGGAATTGCCAGAAGTCCGGCATCAGCCACGGGTGCGGATACGAAGAAATGCCCTCGCCGCCGACTTCCTGGCGGAAGTTGTCGAGCTGGTTCTGCGTCAGGCGGCCGAGCAGGAACGCGCGCGAGTAGACGCCCGGCGACGAGTGGCCCTGCACGAACACGAGGTCGCCGCCATGCTCGGACGACGGCGCGTGCCAGAAATGGTTGAAGCCGACGTCATACAGCGTCGCCGCCGACGCGAACGATGCAATGTGGCCGCCGACGTTGGTTTCCTTGCCGGCGCGCAGCACCATCGCCATCGCGTTCCAGCGCGTGTACGAGCGAATGCGGTGTTCGATGTCCTGGTCGCCCGGAATCTTGGCCTGGTTGGCGACGGGGATCGTGTTGATGTACGGGGTATTGGCGGAGAAAGGCAGATGTTCGCCGTGCACGCGGGCAAATTCGATCTGCTTCTCGATCAGGTAGTGAGCGCGGTCGGGTCCAACAGCAGAAATCACGCCATCTAGGGCTTCGAGCCATTCGGCCGTTTCTTGCGGGTCGCTATCGTCTTTGGCGTTGGCGACGTACTTCAGGACTTCGTCAGGTACAGCGGACATGCTCGTCTCCTGGATATGGGAACGCTCTGTGAACAGGCGACGCGGACGAACGACGACCGCGGCAGCTTCCGGCCGATTGTAATAAGGCCCACAACGCCTGCGCAAGGAAATTTTCGGATTACGAGAGTCTTTCTCATAATGCGGAAAAATGCTGCGGCGCACCCTGGTTTGACTGCCCATCAGCAAGTACGTCGGCTAGTTTGCGCCGAATTGCGTGACTTTCACCTCTTTTTTGCGTCATTTGCGTGTCAGCCGCTGCGCTACAATGCCAGCCATGTTGACCGATCGGCTTTTCGCACGCTCGGCGCGCTCTGCCGGACCGTCGGCGGATTCGTCGCCGTCCCGCTGGCACCACGGACCGTGGTGGTCGAATTCCTATTTGCTGACGCCGCTGCTGTCGATCCTCGTCTTCCTCGTGGTGATGAGCCTGATCCTGTGGAGCCTGAACCGGCGCGAGCAGCAGCAGCAGGAAGACACGCTCTACCGCAACGTCGCGTGGGCACAGCAGCAGATCCGCCTGTCGATGACGGGCGCGCAGGAACAGCTTCAGGCGCTCGCGCGCGATCTGGCCACGGGCCATACCGACTCGCATTACTTCCAGACGTCGACGGCCGACATCATGCAGGGGCATCCCGAGATCCTCTACATGAACTGGTACACGGGCGCGCAGCAGCCGCGCTGGCCGAACAACGAGCTGCCCGTGCTCGGGCAGCGCCTCGCCAAACCCAACGACCAGCAGATGGACGAGGCCGTCAAGGCCGCCTTCGCCGAAGCGAAGAACACGCGCCGCCAGGTCTACTCGCCGCTGATATATGACGACGTCGGCAACGGCTACATCACGCTGCAGACGCCCGTTTACCGCGACCGCGACTTTCTCGGCACAGTCGCGGCCGTATTTTCGATCGAAGGGATACTGAAGCGCGACATCCCGCCTGAGCTGTCCGCGAAGTACAAGATTTCGATCATCGACATCAACAACCGGGAACTCGCCACCACGTCGACGCGCCCCCGCCTGCCGCGCGACGCCTACTACGACCTGCCGCTCGATCCGCCGGGACAGGGCGTGTCGGTGCGCGTGTACGCGTATCCGCAGATGACCAACTTCACGAACAACACGCTCGTGTGGCTGGTCGCGGGGCTGTCGTGCTTCGTGCTGTGGAGCTTGTGGAGTCTCTGGAAGCACACGCGCCAGCGCTTCGAGGCGCAGCAGGCGTTGTACGCCGAAGCGTTCTTCCGCCGCGCGATGGAAAACTCCGTGCTGATCGGCATGCGCGTGCTCGACATGCACGGCCGCATCACGCACGTGAATCCGGCGTTCTGCCGGATGACTGGCTGGGACGAGAGCGATCTCGTCGGCAAGAACGCGCCGTTTCCGTACTGGCCGCGCGATTCGTACCCGGAAATGCAGCGTCAGCTCGACATGACGTTGCGCGGCAAGGCGCCCTCGTCCGGTTTCGAGCTGCGCGTGCGCCGCAAGGACGGCTCGCTGTTCCACGCGCGGCTTTACGTGTCGCCGCTGATCGACAGTTCGGGCCGGCAGACGGGGTGGATGTCGTCGATGACCGACATCACCGAGCCCAAACGCGCGCGCGAAGAACTCGCCGCCGCGCACGAGCGCTTCACGACGGTGCTCGAAAGCCTCGACGCCGCCGTATCCGTGCTCGCCGCCGACGAAGCCGAACTGCTGTTCGCCAACCGCTACTACCGGCACCTGTTCGGCATCCGCCCGGACGGTCATCTGGAGTTGGCGGGCGGCGGCGGTTTCGACAGTTCGGCGGCATCGTCGGATTCGATCGACATGGTCGACGCGTTCGCCGGCCTGCCCGCCACCGCGCTCACCGAAAGTACGGCCGACGCGCAGGAAGTCTACGTGCAAGGCATCCAGAAGTGGTTTGAAGTGCGTCGGCAGTACATCCAGTGGGTGGACGGCCATCTTGCGCAAATGCAGATCGCCACCGACATCACCACGCGCAAGCAGGCGCAGGAACTCGCACGCCAGCAGGACGAGAAGCTGCAGTTCACAAGCCGCCTGATGACGATGGGCGAAATGGCGTCGTCGCTTGCGCACGAGCTAAACCAGCCTCTCGCGGCCATCAATAACTATTGCTCTGGAACCGTCGCGCTGGTTAAATCTGGTCGGACAACTCCCGACAACCTGTTACCAGTCCTCGAAAAGACGGCGCAGCAGGCGGTTCGGGCCGGCATGATCATCAAGCGCATCCGCGAATTCGTGAAACGCAGCGAACCGAAACGCCAGGCCACCCGCGTCGCCGACATCGTCGCCGACGCCGTCGGTCTTGCCGAGATCGAGGCCCGCAAGCGCCGCATTCGCATCGTGACGGACATGCGCTCGCGTCTGCCCGTGATCTACGTCGACCCGGTGCTGATCGAGCAGGTGCTCGTGAACCTGCTGAAGAACGCCGCGGAAGCCATGCACGACGCACGGCCCGACGCCGTCGATCCCGTCATTCGCGTGGTCGTGAGGCTCGATTCGGGCTTCGTCTGCATCAGCGTCGTCGATCAGGGTCCGGGTGTCGACGAAGCCACGGCCGAGCGCCTCTTCGAACCGTTCTACAGCACCAAGTCCGACGGCATGGGCATGGGGCTGAACATTTGCCGTTCGATCATCGAATCGCATCGCGGACGCCTGTGGGTGGTGAACAACGTCGAGTCCGACGGCCATATCACGGGTGCCACTTTCCATTGCAGTCTGCCTATTGGAGAGCCTGACGGCCCGAGCAACGGCGGGTCCGAGGCGCCGACACCACAAACCGTTACGGGAGAGCTATGAACACCCCAGTTACCACACAGGAAACCGTGTTTGTCGTCGACGACGACGAGGCGGTGCGAGATTCGCTGCGCTGGCTGCTGGAGGCGAACGGCTATCGCGTGCAGTGCTTCTCGAGCGCCGAGCAGTTCATCGACGCCTGGCAGCCGCATCAGCATCCCGGCCAGATCGCGTGCCTGATTCTCGACGTGCGCATGTCGGGCATGAGCGGGCTCGAACTGCAGGAGCGCCTGATCGCCGACAACACGCTGCTCCCGATCATCTTCGTGACGGGTCACGGCGACGTCCCCATGGCCGTGTCGACGATGAAAAAAGGCGCGATGGATTTCATCGAAAAGCCGTTCGACGAAGCCGAACTGCGCAAGCTCGTCGAGCGCATGCTGGACAAAGCGCGCAGCGAAAGCAGCAGCGTCCAGCAGCAGCGCGCCGCGGCCGAGCGTCTGGGCAAGCTGACGGCGCGCGAGCATCAGGTGCTCGAGCGCATCATCGCGGGCCGTCTGAACAAGCAGATCGCCGACGACCTCGGCATCAGCATCAAGACAGTCGAAGCGCACCGCGCGAACATCATGGAAAAGCTCAACGTGAACACGGTCGCCGATCTGCTGCGTCTCGCGTTGTCAAACAAGCCTCAACAGGCGCAGTAAGCCGCAGTACATCCGCAGTACGTCGTATTGCGGCGGCCGTCGTCGGATGGCCGCGATCCACGCCCGCGCGATTGACGTGCGCGGGCGCATGCAGGTGCCAACGTCGCGCGACGCCACCTCCTCTCGGTCTTGAGCCGGCCGCAAACGATTCCGCCCGTCGCGTTCCGCGCCCGATTCATTAGCGGTCCCAACCGAATTTCACTTCCGCGTTTTACTCCCGTTTCCGGTCGGGCCCTCGCGCCTCGTTTGCCGTCGCTGGCAGCCAGAGACCGCCGCGTCGCTTCTCGTCCCGTGTCTTGAGATCCCGCATTGACAGCGGCGACTTTGCTTCCTAATTTACATACAAATCTTCCGGCAGCCTGACGGACACTGGACATGCGTAGCGCGGTCGCGCCGCGAGTATCGCCAGCCATGATGCACGTCGCATGCAACACCATCGCCGCGCTTGCGCGGGCAATCCACTTCCATTATCAGTCGACACACACCGTCGTCCGCTCATCGCTCCATTGCGACAACACCATACCCTGGCGATCCGGCGTTACCCGGCCGCCATCGAGTACATAACGCAGCAAGGAGGTTTTCATCGTGAAACGTTACGGACCGTACAGGTCGCGCGCGTGGCTCATTTGCGCGGCGCTTGCGGGCTTGCCGCTCGCCGTGGGTGTCGTCGCGCCGACTGACGCCGTCGCCCAGACGCCCGCCAAGGTGTCGAACCAGCAGCTCGATTCATTGACAGCGCCCATTGCGCTCTATCCTGACGCGCTGCTTGCGCAGGTGCTAATGGCCGCGACATTTCCGCAGGACGTCGATGCGGCCGCCGCGTGGTCGAAAGCGAACACGCAGTACAAGGGCGACGACGCGGTGAAAGCCGTCGCATCAGAGCCGTGGGACCCGAGCGTGCAGTCGCTCGTCGCGTTTCCACAGGTGCTCGCGACGATGGCGTCGAAGCCCGACTGGGTTACGCAACTCGGCAACGCGTTTCTCGCGCAGCCCAACGACGTGATGGACTCGGTGCAGCGCTTGCGCAAACAGGCGCAGTCGGCAGGCAATCTGAAGTCGAGCGAGCAGCAGAAGGTGATCGTCGAGCAGAACACGATCCAGATCGAGCCCGCCAATCCGCAAGTGGTCTACGTGCCCACCTACAATCCGACCGTCGTCTACGGTACGTGGCCGTATCCCGCCTACCCGCCCGTCTATGTGCCGCCGCCGCCCGGCTACGCCATCGCATCGGGCTTCATGACGGGGCTCGCATTCGGCGCGGGCATCGCCGTCGCCAACTCGCTGTGGGGCGGCTTCAACTGGAACAATCATGACGTGAACATCAACGTCAATCGCTACAACAACATCAACGTCAACAACCGGATCACCTCGAATAACACCACGGCGAACTGGAACCGTAACGCGAACATCAACCGCAACAACGCGAATCTCAATCGCAACAACGCCAATTTGAACAACGCCAATCTCTCTGCGCAGCGCGACCAGTATCGCGGCCGCGACGCCTCGCGTGCTCAGGCGCAGCAGACGCTGCAGAACCGAACCGGCCAGAACCTGAGCGGCAACGCGAGTCAGCGCGTGCAGAACATTCATCAGGGCGGCGCTGGCGCTGAAGGGGTCCGCAACAGCGCACAGAATCTGAACCGTGACAACGCGTTGCGCGGTTCGGGCGACGCAGCCGGCTCGCGGCAGGATCTCCAGCGAGGACAATCGAGCCGTCAATCGCTCGCGAGCAACGGCGCGAACAATCGGCCGGGCGCCGGCGGCGGCGGACAGCAGTTCGGCGGCGGACGGGGCGAAGGCGGTCGCGCTGGAGGCGCGGCTGGCGGCCAGGGTGGCGGCTTCCATGGCGGAGGCGGAGGTGGAGGCGGCAATCTCGGCGGCGGCGGCCGCGCCGGCGGTTTCGGCGGCGGCGGTGGCGGTGGCGGTGGCGGCGGACATTTCCATCGCCGCTAAACGACGACACAGGAGGCACACATGATCCGCAACTCGACTCGCGGCGCACTGCGCGCCCCGCATTCCGCACAACCATGCGCGGCACACGCGACTACCGGGCGCGTTTCGCACGCGCTCACGGTCGCTGCAGTCGCGGTGCTCTTCGCCGTCGCGCAGCCTGCTGCCGCGCAGGCGGTCTATCCGTCGCCCGATGCGGCCGCCGAAGCGTTCGCCAATGCGCTCTCGACAAACGACCAGCCGGCGATGGAAAAGGTGCTCGGCAAAAACTTCGGCCGTTACATTCCGACCACCAATATCGGCGAAGACGACATCTACGCATTCCTCGGGCAATGGGCGAAAGGCCATCACCTCGTCGACGATCCCACGCCCCACCACGGCCGCAAGAGCGTGCATCTGGCCGTCGGGGATGGCGGCTGGACGCTGCCCATTCCCATCGTGCAAACGGCGCGCGGCTGGCAATTCGATACGCCCGCCGCCACCGACGAGATGCTCACGCGCCGCATCGGCCGCAACGAGCGCGCGGCGATTCTCACGTCGCAGGCTTATGTCGACGCGCAGAACGACTATCGCGGCCAGATGCAGCACTACGCGCAGAAATTCATCAGCTCACCCGGCAAGCGCGACGGCCTGTACTGGCCGACCGCACCCGGCGAGCCCGACAGCCCCCTGGGCCCGCTCGCCGCGACGATGCCTCATCAGATCGCGCCCGGCGAAGCCTACTACGGCTATCACTACCGCATCCTCACGTCGCAGGGCGCGGCAGCCGATGGCGGCGCGCAGAACTATCTGCAGGACGGCGTGCTGTCGAAAGGCTTCGGCCTCGTCGCGTGGCCAGCGGAATACGGCAAGACGGGCGTGATGAGTTTCATCGTCAACCAGAACGGCAAGGTCTTTCAGAAGAATCTCGGGCCGCAAACGGCGCGCGTCGCGGGCGCGATCACGTCGTTCAATCCCGATTCGTCGTGGCAGGCAGCGCAGCCGTGACCGCCCGCTGAATCTGCGTCGAGCCCCGACGCCGCATGGGCGGCCGGCGTCGGGCCTTGGTATGAAAGCGCGACTGGCTCGCCCGCCGTTGCGAGCGTTTCGGCTCGCGGCCAGGTAGCTTCACATTCCCGCCGCGCACCCCAAACCGATCCCATCCCCGACGGTATAATGTCGAACTTCGCTGCGGCGCGGTTTTCGCGCCGGGCGCTTTGCGGCACGCGACGGGTTCCTGCCCGCCAGCGTCAATCGCGCGATGCGCAGCATCCGCCACGGCGAGGGCCGCAAACGCGCAAGCAGCACGCACGACGCGCGGCATGCGCGGCAACTTGTCTCCATGCCCTGCGCCTGTCCGCCCCGCCCGCATTCCGACACGCCCATTCTCGACCGACCATGACAGCCAAACTGATCGACGGCACCGCCCTTTCCAAGACCTTGCGCGCCGACGTCGCCACTCGCGCCGCCGCCCTCGCCGCCCGCGGACATCAACCGGGGCTCGCCGTCGTGCTCGTCGGCGACAATCCGGCGAGCGAGGTCTACGTCCGCAACAAGGTGAAGGCTTGCGAGGACAACGGTCTGTTCTCGTCGTATGACCGCTATCCCGCGACGCTGACGGAAGCCGGTCTGCTCGCGCGCATCGACGAACTCAACCGCGATCCGAAGATTCACGGCATTCTCGTGCAACTGCCGCTGCCCGCGCACATCGACGGCCACAAGGTGATCGAAGCAATCGCGCCGGAGAAGGACGTCGACGGCTTTCACGTCGCGAATGCCGGCGCGCTGATGACGGGCAAGCCGCTGTTCCGCCCGTGCACGCCGTATGGCGTGATGAAGATGTTCGAGGCTTACGGCATCGACCTGAACGGCGCGAACGCCGTCGTGATCGGGCGCTCGAACATCGTCGGCAAGCCGATGGCCATGCTGCTGCTGCAAGCCAACGCAACGGTCACGATGTGCCACAGCAGGACGCGCGACATCGGCGCGTTCACACGCGAAGCAGATGTCGTCGTGGTCGCGACGGGCCTGCGCAATACGCTGACGGCCGACATGGTGAAACCCGGCGCGACCGTCATCGACGTCGGCATGAACCGCGACGAGAACGGCAAGCTGTGCGGCGACGTCGACTTCGCGAACGTCAAGGAAGTGGCCGGCCACATCACGCCCGTGCCCGGCGGCGTCGGCCCGATGACGATCACGATGCTGCTCGTCAACACGATCGAAGCAGCCGAACGCGCGGCCGGCAACGCCTGAAGATGCGCCGTCAGATGCGCGGCAACTTAAAAGCGGCGGCCAACGAACGCTCAAATGGGCCATCTGCGTCGAACCGTCGCGTGCCTCGCGCTTGCGGCGTTCGAGTTGCCTCGCCGTGCTGCGCGCAATGCACGCGCGGCACAAGGCCATCGCGGGACGCTCGATCCAGCGCGAAGAAAACGCCGCCGCCGCGAGGATGAACGGCGCGCTGACGACGACCGAGAGCATCGGCGGCATGGCCGGTGCGATCGCCGCCACGCATTGCTGAACCATGAAGCCATACAGGTAGATCGCGTACGAGTAATCGCGGCGCGGCACCCAGTTGCGCAATAACGGCGTCGTGCCGATCCACAGCACGCCATAGACGAACGCGATATAAAACAGCACCCGCGCGCCCGCCATGTCGCGAAACACGAGAAAGACCAGCAACAGTCCCAGCGCGGCAAATCCGTCGATGCGCACGTGCTCCCGCCATCCGTACAGCAGAACGCCGAGAAAAAAGAACGACTCGGGGAAAAACGAATAGCCGCCCGCCTTATCCTGGAAATCGCGCAGCTCCACACGCAACGCAAACGCGATCGCGCAAAGCAGCACGGCGATCACGCAGCGTCGCGGCGTCGACAGCAGGCCTGGCATGCCCGTCACCAGCACGAGCAGATAGCAGCGCACTTCGAGCGGCAGCGTCCACAGCGGCGCGCAGATATCGTGGCCGAAGCGGTCGTGGTCGAACACGCCCGGCAGCGTGCAGGCGCGCTTGAGCGCGAGCGTCGAAAAATAGTCGACGTTTCGCCAGATGCTCACTGACGCGAAGTACTCGTGCAATGAAAGCGTCGTGAAGATCGCCCGACGATGCAAATCGCCACCAGCGAAGCCCCGACAAGCGCCGGCAGCAATCGCGCCAGCCGCAGCGCGACGAAACGCGGCACCGAGCGCTGATGCTCGAAGCTCGCGCTCACCAGCATGCCGCTCAACAGGAAGAACGCGTACACGGCAAGACTGCCCGCGCCGTCGAAACCCAGTGCCGCGGCGACACCGTCGGCGGCATGCGGGCGCTGGATCGTATACGCATGGCAGTAGACGACGGCGCACGCGGCCATCAGTCGGACGAGGTCGAAATTGTTCGCGTCGCGAGCGAGCGCGCGCGACAGGGTCGGTGGAAGCGGAGTCATCGCGAAGGCTACCTGATGCAGGGCGGCCGCCGTGCAGGCGCGGCGGCAACGGAAGGATGCGGGATGCGCGCCATGTTGCGGCGCGCGACGACGCTTCAACGATGCCCGACGACACCCGCCCCGACCGTGCGGTTGCCCACGCTTGCGTTCTGGTACAAATATGCCTGCGCCCGCCGTATCTGCGCGCGAGCGGCAGTTCTGATAACTTTGTCTCCCAAACGGCTGTACCTTGGCGACCGTCCACGGGCTGCGTCGTATAAAGCTTGAACAGTTGGAAATGGCGAACGGCGCCCCAAGCTATGTCGTGCAGCGCATCGCATGATCGACGCGCGCGGTTTGCGCGACGTGCGTTTCATGTGCCGCGCCTCATATTCAGACCCGGATGCGCATCGTCCGGGCCTTCATTTACCGCTTCATTTACCGCGTCAGACAGGAAGCATCATGTCCACCTCTCAATCGACATCAGACAATCCGCTCCTCGATTTCTCCGATCTGCCGCGCTTTGGCGAGATCCGCCCCGAACATGTGACCCCCGCTCTCGATGTGCTGCTCGCCAATGCAAGAGCCGCCGTCGACCGCGCAAGCCAGCCGTCGACGCCAGCGTCGTGGGACGACGTCGTCGAGCCCGTCGAGCGCGCGACCGAGCCGCTGTCGCGCGCGTGGGGCGTGATCGGCCACCTGAATGCCGTCGCCGATACGCCTGAACTGCGCGCCGCGCACGCCGACAATCTGCCGCGCGTGACCGAATTCTGGTCGAGCGTCGGACAGAATCTGGCGCTCTACGAGAAGTACAAGACGCTTGCCGCCAGCGGCGATTTCGAATCCCTGACGGGCGAACGCAAGAAAATTCTGAACAACTCGCTGCGTGATTTCAGACTGTCGGGTGCCGAACTGCCGGAAGACAAGAAGCCGCGCTTCGCCGAGTTGCAGGAGCGCCAGGCCGCGCTGTCGAAGGCATTCTCGGATCACGTGCTCGACGCGACCAACGCTTATGCGTACGTCGTCGAGAACAAGGACGACCTCGCGGGCCTGCCCGAAGATGTGATCGCCGCCGCGCGCGAAGCAGCCGAGCGCGAGCTCAAGAGCGGCTGGAAATTCACGCTGCATTTCCCGTCGTACTTCCCCGTGATGCAGTACTCGGAAAACCGCGCGATGCGCGAAACGATGTACCGCGCGTATGTCACGCGCGCCTCCGAGCTCGGTCCGCAGTACGGCAACGGCAAGGCCGAGTGGGACAACACGGAGAACGTCGCCGAGAGCCTGAAGCTTCGCCAGGAGGAAGCTCACATGCTCGGCTACGGGAACTTCGCGGAAGTGTCGCTGGCGCCGAAGATGGCCGAGTCGCCGGAACAGGTCATGGCGTTCCTCGAAGATCTCGCGACGCGCGCGCGCCCGCACGCCGAGCTCGACTGGAAGGAGTTGCGCGAGTTCGCCGCGAGCGAGCTCGGGCTCGCCGAACTGCAACCGTGGGATGTCGCGTTTGCCGCCGAGCGCCTGCGCGAGAAACGCTATTCGTTCTCCGAGAACGAAGTGAAGCAGTACTTCCCTGAAGACATCGTCCTCAAGGGCCTGTTCAAGGTCACGGAGACGTTGTTCGACGTGAAGATCCGCCCCGACCAAGCGGCCACCTGGCACGACGACGTGCGCTTCTTCCGCGTCGAGAACCAGGACGGCGGACTCGTCGCGCAGTTCTATCTGGACCTGTACGCGCGCGAAGGCAAGCGCGGCGGCGCCTGGATGGACGACGCGCGCTCCCGCCGCAAGCCCGTGAACGGCGCCGTGCAGACGCCCGTCGCGTATCTGACGTGCAACTTCTCGGCGCCCGTCGGCGGCAAGCCGGCATGCTTCACGCACGACGAAGTGATCACGCTCTTCCACGAGTTCGGCCACGGCCTGCATCACATGCTGACGCGCGTCGATGAACTGGGCGTGTCGGGCATCAACGGTGTCGAATGGGATGCCGTCGAACTGCCGTCGCAGTTCATGGAGAACTTCTGCTGGGAGTGGGATGTGCTCAGTGACATGACCCAGCACGTCGATACCGCGAAGCCGCTGCCGCGCGATCTGTTCGACAAGATGCTCGCCGCGAAGAACTTCCAGAGCGGTCTGGGCACGTTGCGCCAGATCGTGTTCTCGATGTTCGACATGAAGCTGCACGTCGACTTCGACCCCTCGGGCAAAGAGAGCGCGAACGATCTCGCGCGCGAGATCAACGAGCGTTTCCATGTGATTCCGCAAGCGGCGTTCTCACGCTGGCCAAATACGTTCAGCCACATCTTCGCGGGTGGTTATGCCGCGGGCTATTACAGCTACAAGTGGGCCGAAGTGCTGTCCGCAGATGCATATGCAGCGTTCGAAGAAGCCGCGCAGTCGGGCAAAGGCAGCGTGCTCGACGTGGCAACGGGCACGCGTTATCGCAAGGAGATCCTCGAAGTGGGCGGGAGCCGTCCCGCGATGGAATCGTTCAAGGCATTCCGTGGCCGCGAGCCGAACATCGACGCGCTGCTGCGTCACAACGGCATGGCGCCGGGCGCCGCGCATTGATGTGCCGCATTGATGTGCCGCATTGATGTGCCGCATTGATCTGACGCAGTGATCTGACGCAGTGATCTGAGACAGGACGAGCGGTCTGCCTGATGTCTGGTCAGTGACCGCTGAAACGACAACGGCCCGATAGCGTAACGCGCGATCGGGCCGTTTTTTTTATGCGACGTGCGCCGTGGTCATTCCGTCAAGGCAACAACGGGCGCGTGATCCGACGGCTGGTCCCACTTGCGCGGCGTCTTGTCGACGTCGCAATGTGTGCAGCTGGCGGCGAGCGGCTTCGACAGCAGGATATGGTCGATGCGCAGCCCGGCGTTGCGGCGGAATGCCAGCATACGGTAGTCCCACCACGTGAACGTCTTTTCGGGCTGCTCGAACAGCCGGAACGAATCGGCGAGCCCGAGTTCGATCAGACGCGTGAACTGCGCGCGCTCTTCCGGCGACACCAGGTTCTGCCCTTCCCACGCCTTCGGGTCGTGCACATCGCGGTCTTCCGGCGCGATGTTGTAATCGCCGAGCAACGCGAGCTTGGGATATTGCGCGAGCTCGCTCGCGACCCAGTCGTGCAGTGCGTCCAGCCAGCGCAGCTTGTAGGCGAACTTGTCCGTGCCGGGCGCCTGGCCGTTCGGAAAATATGCGGAGATTACGCGCACGCCTTCAATTGTGGCGGCAACCACACGCTGTTGCGGATCGTCGAAGCCAGGAATGTTGCGCACGATGCTGCTCTCGTCGACGCTCATGCCGTCGCGCACCAGAATGCCGACGCCGTTGTACGTCTTCTGTCCCGTGAACCAGCTGCGATAACCCTTTGCTTCGAGTTCGGCGCGCGGAAATTTTTCGTCGGGCAGCTTCAGCTCCTGAAGACACAGCACGTCGGTCTGACTCAGTTCGAGCCAGTCGATCACATGCTGCTGACGAACCTTCAGGGAGTTCACGTTCCACGTGGCTAATTTCATCGCTCGTTCTCGTTGTAGCGGGTGCTGGATGGAATCTTACCGCGATCGCGCCCGTGTGCTCAGTACGCCGCCATGCATAGGACAAAAAACAAAAAGCCCGCAACGCTTGTGGCGATGCGGGCTGTTTGAAGCGTAGTGCTTGAGGCCGTGTGGAGCAGGACACGATCCCTTGAAACTGGTTGCGGGGACAGGATTTGAACCTGTGACCTTCGGGTTATGAGCCCGACGAGCTGCCAGACTGCTCCACCCCGCGTCAGAGGAAGCGAATTGTACGGACACATTCGGCACCCGTCAAACATTTGGCCGAATTTTTTTCAGGCTCTTCCGCTACGCGCTCGCGACGTACGCTGAACGGTCACTCTTCCTATGTCATTCGAACGACTGCACACGCATGTCTTCCGCCGATAGAATCGATGTCATATCAAGGAGCCGCTCATGGATCTGATCATCCGTCGTGCCGTATTGCCGCGTAGCGCTGCGCAACAGAATGGCCCTGTCGATATCGGCATCGCGTCGGGGCGAATCGTGGATGTCGCGCCGCATGTCGCCGCCACCGCGCGAGAAGAGATCGACGCGAACGGCGCGCTCGTCACGCCGCCGCTCGTCGACGCCCACTTTCATATGGACGCGACGCTCTCCTATGGCCTGCCGCGCGTGAACGCATCGGGCACCTTGCTCGAAGGCATCGCGCTATGGGGCGAGCTCAAACCGCATCTGACACAAGAGGCGCTTGTGGAGCGCGCACTGCAGTATTGCGACTGGGCTGTCGCGCGCGGCTTGCTGGCTATTCGCACGCACGTCGACGTGTGCGACGAGCGGCTCCTCGCCGTGCAAGCGCTGCTCGAAGTGAAACGCCGCGTCGCGCCGTATATGGACCTGCAGCTCGTCGCGTTTCCGCAAGACGGCCTGCTGCGCAGCGCGGGCGCGTTCGACAACCTCAAGCGCGCCATCGAAATGGGCGTCGATGTGGTCGGCGGCATTCCGCACTTCGAACGGACAATGGCGGACGGCGCGGAATCCGTGCGGCTCTTGTGCGAGTTCGCGGCGCAAAAGGGTTTGCGTGTCGATATGCATTGCGACGAATCGGACGATCCACTCTCGCGCCATATCGAAACGCTGGCGGCACAAACACACCGGCTCGGTATGCAGGGTCGCGTCACGGGCTCGCACCTGACGTCGATGCATTCGATGGACAACTACTACGTCAGCAAGCTACTGCCGTTGATGCGCGAAGCGGGCGTGGCCGCCATCGCCAATCCATTGATCAACATCACGCTGCAAGGGCGCTCGGATACCTACCCGAAGCGGCGCGGCATGACGCGCGTGCCGGAAATGCTCGCGGCAGGCATCAATGTCGCGTTCGGTCACGACTGCGTGATGGACCCGTGGTACAGCCTCGGTTCCGGCGACATGCTCGAAGTCGCGCATATGGGTCTGCACGTCGCGCAAATGACAGGCATCGATGCGATGCATGCGTGCTTCGATGCCGTCACGGTCAACGCAGCGCGCATTCTGGGGCTCGAGCGTTATGGCATTGCGCCGGGCTGCGATGCGAACCTCGTCGTGCTCGATGCCCGCGATGCCGTCGAAGCAATCCGCTTGCGAGCCGCGCGGCTTGCCGTCGTGAGCCGCGGGAAAGTGGTCAGCCGCGCGCCCGCCGCCCGCGCGACGCTATCGCTGGACGGCCGTCCCACGGAAGTGGACTTCAAGCTGCATCGCGGATAAGAAAAAAAGCGGGTCCGGCGATACCGGACCCGTTTTGCCGTCGATTGCTGGCGGAAGCTCTGCGGTAGCGTCGGATGCGCAAAGAAACGCAGCGGCAACGCGAGCTTCACCCCATCAGGCGCTTACGGTTCGAGATTCAACTCCTGAATCTTGCGCGTGATCGTATTGCGTCCGATCCCGAGGCGCTCCGCTGCTTCCACTTTGCGCCCGCGCGTGAAATCGAGCGCTTCGCGGATCACGGCTGCTTCGAAACGGCGCGACAGTTCGTCCATCACATCGGGCGCATTTTCGCGCAACAGCTTTGCGACTTCCGTGCGCAGCCCGCTCTCCCAGACGGCGACAGGCAGCGGAATGCCGGCACCGCCGCCCGGCACGGACACGCCCGTTATCGGCGCAACGCCATTGGCCGCGCCGCCATTGCCCACTGCGGCCTCGCTCGAAACGACACCTGCAGCGGGGACGAATTCCGACCCGCCCTGCTGCGTCGAAACGAGATCGGGCGGCAAGTCCTTGATCTCGATGGTCTGCGCGGGCGCCATCACCGTCAGCCAGTTCGCGAGATTCTCGAGCTGACGCACGTTGCCGGGAAACGGCAGCGACGTCAGATAAGCGAGCGCCTCATCCGACACGCGCTTGGGCTCTACGCCCAGATCACGCGCGCTCTTTTGCAGGAAATGGCGCGTGAGCAGCGGAATGTCCTCGCTGCGCTCGCGCAATGGCGGCAGACGCAAGCGGATCACGTTGAGCCGGTGATACAAGTCCTCGCGGAACAGCCCTTGGCGCACACGCGATTCGAGATTCTGATGCGTCGCGGCGATCACGCGCACGTTCGCGCGCAGCGGATTGTGTCCGCCGACTCGATAAAACTGCCCATCCGACAAGACACGCAACAGACGCGTCTGCAAATCGAACGGCATATCGCCGATTTCATCGAGAAACAGCGTACCGTTCTCAGCTTGTTCAAAGCGGCCCTGACGCATCGCCTGTGCGCCCGTGAACGCGCCGCGCTCATGACCGAACAGTTCGGATTCCAGCAGATCCTTCGGAATCGCTGCTGTGTTCAGCGCGATGAATGGACCGTTCGCGCGTGGGCTATGTCGGTGCAAGGCACGCGCGACAAGTTCCTTACCGGTGCCTGATTCGCCCGTAATGAGCACGGTAGCGGCCGAATGCGACAGCCGGCCGATCGCGCGGAACATGTCCTGCATGGCGGGCGCCTGGCCGAGCATCTCCGGCGCTTCAGCGACGCGGTCGTCCCACGTCTGCTCGCCGCGCATGCTTTCGTCAACGGCGCGGCGAATCAGCTCGACGGCCTTGTCGACGTCGAACGGCTTCGCGAGGTACTCGAACGCGCCGCCCTGGAACGCGGCCACGGCGCTATCGAGATCCGAAAACGCGTCATGATGATGACGGGCAAGCCCGGCACGCGGTCGCGCACCGTCTGCAGCAGTTCGAGTCCCGAGCCGCCTGGCATCCTGATGTCGGAGACGAGCACCTGCGGGCTGTCGTGTTCCAGCGCGCCTGCAGCTTCGCGCACGTTCGCGAAGCTGCGCGTCGCGAAGTTCTCGCGCGCCAGTGCTTTTTCGAGCACCCAGCGGATCGATTGGTCGTCGTCTACTATCCAGATCGGCTTCATATAGGTCCGTCAGAAGTCTTGTATATCGTGTGGTGTCAGCAGTCGAGCGGCAGCAGAATCTGAAACTCGGTATGACCCGGACGGCTCTCCACTTCGATCATCCCGTCGTGCTGCTGCACGAAGGTCTGCGCGAGCGTCAGGCCAAGACCGCTGCCATCCTCACGCCCTGATACGAGGGGATAAAAGATGCGATCGCGTATGTCCTCGGGAATGCCGGGTCCGTTGTCGACGATATGCAAGTCCAGTGCCAGCTTGCAAAGACGTTTCGCGATCGTCACCTTCCGGGCGACGCGCGTGCGCAACTCGATGCGCGCATCGCCCTGCGAGATGCGTTCGCGCAGCGCTTCGGCCGCATTGCGCACGATGTTCAGCAGCGCCTGGATCAGTTGTTCCTTGTCACCGCGCAAGTCGGGGACGCTCACGTCGTAATCGCGCTCGATCGTGAGGCCGCGCGGAAACTCCGCGAGGATCACGGCGCGCACGCGCTCGCACACTTCGTGAATATTCACGTCGCCGACGATATGCGGATGACGATGCGGCTCGAGCAGCCGGTCGACGAGCGTTTGCAGCCGGTCCGATTCCTTGATGACGACCTGCGTGTACTCGCGCAACTCGTCGCGTTCGCGCGCGCCGAGTTCGAATTCGAGCAGTTGCGCCGCGCCGCGAATGCCGCCGAGCGGGTTCTTGATTTCATGCGCGAGGTTGCGGATCAGCTGCTTGTTGACGGCCGTCAGATCGTGAATGCGCTCTTCGCGATCGGAGCGCAGATGCCGCTCGTTCTCGAACAGTTCGAGCAGCACGTAGTCTTGCGCGCTCTCGAGAAAGCCGACGACGGCATGCACATGCAGCGGCTCGTGGCCTGGGCGTTCGAGCACGGCATCGAGATGCGTCGCGTGAAAACGGTGGGCGGCGATGGCGGCGATGGTCGCCGTCAGTTCTTCGCCGTTCGTGAAGATGTCGGGCCACGCCATTTGCGTCAACTGGCGGCGCGACATTTCGAGCATCGACTCAGCCGACGGATTCGCGAACGCAACGCGCAGCGTTCGCTTGTCGAGCACGAGCACGACGGTGGGCAGCGCCTCGAAGCCCGGCAGCAGACCGGACTCGACGAGTTGCGCATCATCCGACAGTGCGTCGGCATGCCCTTTTCTGGCCTTGATGAGGTTCTTCAATACCATCTTGATGTCGGGTCGGTACGCACGCGGTTCAGTACAGCTACGACTGGCTGTGCCACAAAAACGTCACTGTTTTCGATCCAACGAAAAAGGGACGGCGCCGCCGTCCCTTCATGACCGATCGCAGCGTCGGGGCGTACGCTTCGCCGCTCTTCGCGAGCGAAGCGCAGCGCCACCTGGAGCGATTACAGCGAGTAGTACAGTTCGAACTCAACCGGGTGCGTGGTCATACGCACGCGCTGCAGCTCGCTTTCCTTCAGTTCGAGGTACGCGTCGATCATGCCGTCGGTAAACACACCGCCGCGCGTCAGGAACTCGCGATCTGCGTCGAGTGCTTCCAGCGCCTGATCGAGGCCGGCACACACGGTCGGGATCTTTGCATCCTCTTCCGGCGGCAGGTCGTACAGGTTCTTGTCGGCAGCTTCGCCCGGATGGATCTTGTTCTGCACGCCGTCGAGACCCGCCATCATCAGTGCCGAGAAGCACAGGTACGGATTTGCGAGCGGGTCCGGGAAACGCGTTTCGATACGGCGGCCCTTCGGGTTCGCGACGTGCGGAATGCGGATCGATGCCGAACGGTTGCGTGCCGAGTAAGCCAGCTTCACGGGCGCTTCGAAGTGCGGCACGAGACGCTTGTACGAGTTCGTACCCGGGTTCGTGATCGCGTTCAGCGCGCGCGCGTGCTTGATGATGCCGCCGATGTAGAACAGCGCGAATTCCGACAGGCCAGCGTAGCCGTTGCCCGCGAACATGTTCTGGCCGTCCTTCCAGATCGACTGGTGAACGTGCATGCCCGAACCGTTGTCGCCGACGACCGGCTTCGGCATGAACGTCGCCGTCTTGCCGTACGTGTGCGCAACGTTGTGGACGATGTACTTCAGCTGCTGCGTCCAGTCAGCGCGCTGAACCAGCGTCGAGAACTTCGTGCCGATCTCGTTCTGGCCCTGGCCAGCGACTTCGTGGTGGTGCACTTCGACGGGAATGCCGATCTGTTCGAGCAGCAGACACATTTCCGAGCGGATGTCCTGGAACGTGTCGACGGGCGCGACCGGGAAGTAGCCGCCCTTCGTGCCCGGACGGTGACCCGTGTTGCCGCCTTCGAATTCCTTGCCCGACGACCACGGCGCTTCTTCCGAGCCAATCTTGACGAAGCAGCCCGACTGATCCGTGTTCCACTGGACCGAGTCGAAAATGAAGAATTCCGGTTCCGGACCGAAGAAGGCCGTGTCGCCGAGGCCCGTGCTCTTCAGGTACGCTTCTGCGCGCTTGGCGAGCGAGCGTGGGTCGCGCTCATAGCCCTTGCCGTCAGCCGGTTCGACGACGTCGCAGGTCAGCACGAGCGTCGATTCTTCGTAGAACGGGTCGATGAACGCGGTGTTCGAATCCGGCACGAGCAGCATGTCCGACGCTTCGATGCCCTTCCAGCCGGCAATCGAAGAACCGTCAAACGCATGGCCGCTTTCAAACTTGTCTTCGTCGAACGCCGACACCGGCACCGAAACGTGTTGCTCCTTGCCGCGCGTGTCGGTGAAACGGAAGTCGACAAACTTGACGTCCTCGTCCTTGACGAGCTGCATGACGTCGGCCACGGATTTACTCATAACCTATCTCCTGATTAACGAATTCGGCGGGTTCAGCCGCCGCCCAATCTAGCTGACCAGCCTCGACGCGTCCACCCCTCGCACGATTTCAGAGAGGGTTGGCCGTTTCTCGCATCGGGCCAGTTTTGATCGGCACCAATAAAGCAGCTTCCGTGCCATGTTCTCGCTCCGGCTGCGCCATTTCGTTGCAGCCCCAATGGCGACGCGCGTTCGCAGGGAATCCCCGCGCGCCGTTTGCGGGAATGTGGCGGCTCGCCGCCGCCGGAACGCACCGAGAATGTGCATGCATCAAATCATCGCCCGCTTAACACTTCATTCTGGTGCAACAACGCATATTCGCACCATTTTGAGGCGAATGCGTTAGCGCTCCGTTTCATGCGATCGATACGCCCCCGATGCGCCCGCCCGACACCTTGCTAGAATGTTTTTTTGGCCCTAAGGAGATTTGCTGTCATGAGTACGCTCGAACAGTTGTACAGCCAGGCTGAAAAGCGCCGTGTCGACAACCAGCTTCCGTACGCGGGCGCCCTCACGCCTGCCGAGGCATTCGAGCTGCTCCAACTCGACCCGCGCACCCGTCTCGTCGACGTGCGCACGCGCGCCGAGCTGGACTGGGTCGGCCGCCCCGTCGTCGGTGACGGGCAATACGCGCACGTCGAGTGGACGCGCTATCCGGGCGGCGTGCCGAACGCGGAATTCATCGATCAGCTGCGCCAGGTCGCAACGCCCGACACGCCCGTGCTGCTGCTGTGCCGCAGCGCCGCACGCTCGAAGCTCGCCGCCATCGCTGCTACGCAAGCGGGCTTCACGAAGGCGCTGGATCTGCTCGAAGGCTTCGAAGGCGACAAGGATGGCCAAGGGCATCGGAAGACCGTGTCGGGATGGTGTTTTCGCGGGTTGCCGTGGATCGGCGCGTAGGCGATCTCACGCAAGCGTGACAAGCGTAAGAAATCACCCTGCCTCATCTCAAGACATGCGGCGCACGGTGAACACGTGCGCCGCTTTTGTTTGGAATCGTCCGCGTGCGATGTGACATCCGGATGATGCCGATCCGGCGACGCAAATCGCCCGTTGGATCGGACCGGTTAGCGGCGCGGCTGAGCCTGCGCCGCTTCCGGCTCGACGATATCGCCGCCCAGCAGATGCACGCCTTCGCGCAGCTTCACGAACGCCGCGGCGACGGCCTCGGGCTCGCCCTTGACGCCGAGATCGATATGGCGGCGCGCATAGATGCCGCCGCGCTCGGCATCGCCGACGCTCGGCAGGCTGAACACGCGCACGCCCGGAAAGTCGTGCTCGATCTTTTCCATCAGCGGCGTCAGCGTCGATTCAGGCAACTCGAAGACGAGTAAGGACTTTTCCGCATGGGGCGTCGAGTGATGCAGGTGCTCATACTTCGTATCCAGTACCCATTCGATCATCGGCCAGGCCATCACGGGAAAGCCCGGCACGAAATGGTGATTGCCAACGGAGAAACCAGGAATCTTGTTGTACCCGTTCGGAATGATCGAGGCGCCGCGCGGATACGTGCCCATGTTCAGCCGATGCAGATTTTCCGGCGAGTTGAGGTCCACGGGCGCCGGCGAGTTCGCGGGATGCATCTCGCGGATGCGCTCCTGGATCAGCACTTTCGCTTCGGGATGCAGTTCGAGCGGCACGGCGAGCGCAGCGGCCGCGCACTGGCGCGTGTGATCGTCGGGCGTCGCGCCGATGCCGCCCGTCGAGAACACGATGTCACCCGTCGCAAACGTGCGGCGCAAGGTGGCCGTGATGCGGTCGGGATCGTCGCCGATATATTCGGCCCACGACAGCGCCAGGCCGCGCGCGCTCAAAAGCTGGATGACTTTCGGCAGATGCTTGTCGACGCGTCTGCCCGACAGAATTTCATCGCCGATGATGATGACGCCAAATGCCATGGCTGCCCCTTGTATCGCGGTTGTATCAGTAGGAAACGGGTGCCGTGCCGCGCGCGCCCAGGGAACCGGGCGGGCCATGATGGCCGTTCGAGCCGTGCTCTTCGGCGCGCATCCGCTGCAGCGCGCGCAGGCAGTAGTAGCCGAACCACAGCGCCGTAAACACGAGGATGAAAGCATAGATCCAGATGGTCACGGCGGTCATCACAGGGAACAGCACGATCAGCCACACGGAGGACGCCCAGATCAGCGTCGGCAGCGAGCCGAGCAGGCCGCTCGCCACGCCGATCAGCAGCAGGGGCAGCCGATGCCGGCGCACCAGCGCGCGCCGTTCTTCGATGCTCGCGTGCAGCGACAGCGCGTCGTATGTCATCACGCGATAGGTGAGCCAGCCCCACAGCAGCGGCGGAATCAGCGCGAAGAACGGTGGAATCAGCCACAGCGGCAGCGTGATCACGAGCACGACGAGGCACACGAGCGTCGTCCAGATGGAATGCACGACGCTGCCGTACCAGGTGCCGCCGCGCCGCATCTCCAGGCCGGCAAACTGACGCGCGGACAGATGGCGGATCACGGCGGGCATGGACAGCATTGCGATCAGCAGCAGCACGGTCACGACGATCAGCGGAATCGCGAGGGCAATCACGATGAACGGCGCCACAGCCGCGTGCAGCGACGAGAAGCCGAGCCAGTCGAACAGGCCGTAGAGCGTCGTCGTGAGCGGCCAGTTTTCGAGCCAGCTACGCGTCGTGCCGATCAGCGCCTGCCAGGAAAACCACAACGCCACGCCCCAGACGATGGCAGCCGCCGCGAACGGCATGAAAGTCAGCCACAGCATGCGTGGATGAAATACGGAAGAAAGCGCGCGCCCGAACGAGCGCAAGAGGTCATTCATGCGTAGTCGATGAGGTGATCGGAATGCGAGGAACGATGAGAAACGTGGACAGGATAAACCACGTTGGCGTACAACCGCTGAATGTGCCGATCGAACAGATCGCGAGCGGTCTGCGAGCCGCCTGGACGGCCCGCAACGGTCCGGCAAATCGAAGCCGATGGACGATTGCCGTGCCGCCCGCGTGCGCCATCACTGCGCCCACCGTTCTGCCATTGCGCGCGGTGGCGCGCAGTCCGCGTCGCAGTCCGCGTAAATACTGCGCGGATACAACCGCAAAGAGACGCCGACGCGGCGTGCCGTCAGACCGTACGCCGCTGCTTCTTGCCGCCCAGACGCTGCGCGATGCGCACGAACGCGAGCCAGTGCTGTGCCCAGAAGCCTTCGCCGTAGTGGCGGCCGCTCAATTGATCGCGGATGCCCGTCGGCTCCATTTCGCGGCTCCACGATGCGCTGCGAAACAGCATGTCCCACCACGGAAACAGCACGCCGAAGTTGCACCCGTACTTGAGCCCTTCGTGGCCGTAACCGATTGCATGATGACGACGATGGAACGTCGGGCTGACGAGCAGCCGCTCGCCGAGCCAGCCGAAATACAGACGGATGTTCGCGTGCTGCACGCTCTGCGCGAGGTTCGTGATTGCGACGAGCACGACGAACTGCGACGGCGGCACGCCGATGAACAGCGCGATGACGGCGAAGAAACACGCTTGCAGCAGATCGTCGAGCAGATGGTTGCGATCGTCGGCCCACAACGACATCTGCTGCTGGCTGTGATGCACGGCGTGCAGTTCCCACCAGACGCCGATCTTGTGCTGCCCGCGGTGATACCAGTAGCCCGCGAAGTCAAGCACGAGCAGATACATGATGAACGTGACGACAGGCTGCGTCGTCACGCCCGGCCACAAGTTGTCGAGCTCGATGTTGGCGATGCCGTGCAGCCGGAACCAGCCTTGCACGGCGTCGAAAAACGGTTGCAGCGCAAAGAAGAAAAACAGGTTGAGAATGCCGAGCTTCGCGATCCACGTGTACAGCACGTCGACGCGCACCGCCTTGCGGTCTTTCCACCGCTCGACGGGCCGCAGCGCCTCGAGCGGACGCAGCAGCGCGTACATCGCCAGCACCTCGAGCACACCGACGATCACCCAGTAAAGGCTGTCGTAGGTGTCCTCGTCGTAGTCCATCAGATTGAAGTGAAACAGCAACGGCTGCACGACGTCCACGTACAGCGCGGTCTGGATCGACGAGATGAAGCTGTCGAGACTGGAGGCGATCAGGTGGAACATGGTGCTCTATGTACGTCGCGCGGCGCGCGGCCCATGCGCGCCACCGGGGTGTCAGGCGCCGTTCGGCGCGGTGACGGGCGCGCGGTTGAAGAAATAGATGCCGTGCGGCGAACGGCCGACGGCGATCGTCTGGATCAGCTTGTGCGTCGTCAGGTCGATCACGCCGACGTGCTTCGCAAAGCGGAACGTTACCCACAGATAGCGCTTGTCGGCGGAAAGTTCCATGTCGTCCGGTCCCGGCATCAGGCCCGTGATGTCGCCGACGTTGGTGAGCGTGTCCTCGTCGATGATGCTGATCGTGCTCGCCACGCGGTTCGACACGGCCACATGCTTGCCGTCCGCGAGCGAACGGAAGTTGTGCGCGCCCTTGCCCGTCATGATGGTCTTGACGATCTTCTGGTTGCGCCAGTCGACCACGGCGACGTAATCCGCGCCCGTCATGCCGATCAGCAGGTACTTGTCGCCCGGCGTCATCCACAGGCCGGCCGGCACCTTGCCGACTTTCATCTTCCACTTGACCGTCTGCGTGGCCAGATCGACGGCGGCCAGTTCGCCCGACACCTGCAGCGTGACGAACACCGTCTTGCTGTCGTTCGTGAACGCCATGTGGCTCGGCATCACGGCGAGCGGCAGCCGGCTCGCGAGCGTCATGTTGTGACCGTCGTAGTGATAGATGTCGAGACGGTCGAGGCGCAGCCCCGTCGTCACGAGCCACTTGCGGTCAGGCGAGAAACCGATCTGATACGGATCTTCGATATTCTCCACCCAGCGTTGCGGCTTGCCCGTTTTCGGATCGACGAACATCAGGTTGTTCGACACCGAATTCGCGACGATCAGCGACGAATTGTCGGGCGTCGGCATCAGGTGATGCGGCTCCTTGCCAGTCGGCACCGTGTCGATGACCTGACGCGTGGCCTCGTCGATCAGGCTCAGCGTGGCCTCGCCCGAATTGAGCACGATCACGTTGTTGGCGAACACAGAGGGGGAGAAAAACGCTGCTGAAGCGACGAGCGTCGCGCCGGCTGCGAACGCGCTGGTCAAGCCGGACAGGAAAAATTTGCGCATGAAGACTCACATCAGGGGATAGCCGCCATTGTAGAACGTTTGCGATGCTCAACGGTTGACCTCGGTCGAGGAAAATCAGCGCGCTGCGGCAGCCCGCCGCGCGGGCTCGATCGCGTGCCCCGAGCAGGAAAATCCGCAACAAACCGGGCAGCGCGAATCACCCGCGTCCGCGCAGCGACACACAGCGCGCGCCGCCTGCTCACAGGCGTTACTGGTCGTCGTCATCGCGGGGCGGGCGCATTGGCAGGGCGCATAGCAGGCCTCCTCGTCCGTCAACGCTGCATCGACTCCCACACCTTGTACAGACGCTTGACGGACACGGGCATCGGCGTGCGCAGTTCCTGCGCGAACAGCGACACGCGCAGTTCCTCGAGCAGCCAGCGGAATTCCGCGAGCCGCGCATCCAGCACGCCGCCGCGCTGCGCGAGCGCCCGTTGATAGTGCTGCGCGAGCGGCGCGAATTCCGCGAACTGACGCGCGTCGCGCGCCGGGTCCGCTTTCAGCTTGTCGATGCGCAGCGCGATTCCCTTCAGATAGCGGGGAAAGTGCGTCAGCTGCGGGTACGGCGTATCGACGATAAAGCGTTTGCCGATCAGCGCGTCCAACTGGCCCTGCATGTCCGCGTAGGCCGCCGCGAACGGCTTCGCCTGCGCCATTTTTTTCACGACGGCCGAATACTCGCCGAGAATCTGTCCGACGAGACGGGCAATCTCCTGCGCGAGCAGTGTCAGCCGGCTGCGGCCTTCGTCCTTGCGCGCGTGGAAGCTCGCGTCGTCGTCGGGCAGCGGGTCCTGCAGACACGCGCGGTCGAGCGCCGTATCGATCAGCTGATCGCGCAGCTCTTCCTGCGTGCCGCGCGGCATGAACTGCATGGCCATTTCGCGCAGCCCCGGCAGATTCTTCTCCAGATACTTGATCGGTTCGCGCAACTGCAGCGCGAACAGCCGCCGCAGACCCGCACGATGGATACGCGCGGCTTCGTCGGGCGAATCGAACACTTCGACGTCGCAATGCGTGCCGCGATCGACGAGCGCCGGATAGCCGAAGAGCGTCTGCCCGCCGCGCCGGATTTCCAGCAGCTCGGGGAGCTTGCCGAAGTTCCAGGTCGTGAGGTTCTCGTAGAGCGCTGTCGCAGGCGCGGCCGCGGATTCGGCTGGCGCCGGCGTGTGCGGACGGCTGGATGCGCCGCGCGCGCCGCTGCCAACGCTGGCGCCGCGCGCTGGCGTG
>NZ_JACFYJ010000139.1:0-16559 GCF_037126505.1 Paraburkholderia bengalensis | reverse complement strand
CTTTCCCCCGGCTGGATGCCCAGATGCTGCAGGACTTCCTTCCGGAACGTCACCTGGCCCCGGGATGTGACAGTTAGCGTACTCATAACGACCCCTTCAGTAGATATCGTCATTGTAATGCAAATATGCATTACTTGCAGGAGCGCTGGTGATTCATCTGGACGTCGGCTCACGCTTGCTCTTGCAAGGCGACGGTTTTACCGATACTGTATAAAAACACAGTGTGCGAGGGACCCGGCCATGGAGCATTGGCATGAAGCAATAGATGATATGGCCCCAAAAGGTTGATTACATTATGTAAAGTAGTACTAGGATATCTGCAGGTTGCGAACTGCTGAACGCGCGACGATACCGGTCCAACTCGACTTCCCGGATGGTTCCGTTTTGGCCAGCCCGGCCGTCGTTGGGCTTGTCCGACAGGGCGATAAGCTGTGCTAAAAGCAACGGTTTCCGTCAAACAGGCTGTACGTTGGCAAGGATTCTCGGCATCACACCCTGCGGGGTGCATCGAGCTTCCATTTGACGTCGGCCAAGAGGCCACGGCTCACTAAAGGCGCCGCCAAGCGACGCTGGCTCCAGCGCTCGCCGTTAAGACCATCGCCCCTATCTAGCGGACTTGAGCCTAACGGCGCAATGGCGGGCGGAGGTCACCGGAACAGGCAGCGCCCTAATGCCTCTTCGGCTGCGTGAGCGGAAACGATGAGTTTCTACTAGAAACACGACCGAACGAGCGTTCGCGGATTCGTCGCCAAAGCCGAGTGCCTTTCCGACTGGCCGCCCTATCGGTAACACGAACGCGCGGCATCATCAACGCACTTTTGATAAGCCTCCTGGCAGTCGTGGGCGCACCGTCTCTGTTGTTCGGACACGGCGTCAGACTCCGTCGTCCGACCCGAAGAATTGCATCGACATTGCGAGAGTGCAGAATTACACACGCTTGTCTGGACAGATACACAAGTTTGGTCGACCTTCGCATTTACGCTGAAAGGGGACGCTCCGAAGACAAACAGTATCGTGCTGACGATCAGAATGCGCATACTCCTCTCCATCACCTGTCAAGGTTCTCCGCCGGACCCAATCAGCCGCACCGTGCCGCGAGCAGGTTTGGCGGAACCGTTGCATCAGCCTGCGTTTCCACTCGGCCCGCATCGTCCGGACTAGCACCCAGGCGGTTAGTGACCCGCAGCACATGTGTGCCGTACGCCGTCACGTCGACGAAGAAGACGAGATGGCGCGTTCCGGCGTTACTCGTCATGTCCCCGTGCACTCCGATCGATGAAGACCGGATCATTCTGGCATCACGGTCGCGAGTCAAGCGTCGCTCCAGCTACATCACCTCAACCTGCAATCCACACTGCAGCGTGTAGCTGCAAGTCATTTCGATATTGTTCTTGACCTTGTGCTGCGAGATACAACCGCCCTCGAAGAATGCATCTCTGCGCTCGCACCTCGTCGCACGTACGTAGTCGGCGTTTGTTGTCCATTAGAGATTCTGGAAGAGCGTGAGCGCAGCAGGTCGGACCGTGGAGAAGGAATGGCGCGATCCCAGTTCGGGCATCCCGCGTACTCACGGCCCTACTCGATGCGGCTGAAGGAGTAGAAGAGTTTGTCCTGACCACCACCTTGTTGACCCATCATGACGTTGACCCCTCGTCGATCAATGCCTTCCAGGATAGACAAAATTCGATTTGGCGGGGAGTTTTTCAACAGAATCGGCCGAACTGAGACCGACACCCTGGGAAAGCGCGAATTTGAGCGGCTGGCAAGAGCCCGCCCGTCGCCGCCGGCGGCCAGCGTCTCCCCTGGCCGCTTATTCGCCTCCGTCTGTCACTTGTCGCCGCTGCCAAGTTCGCTGTGCTTGTGCGAATGCGTCGCACCGTGCACAAGCTCATAGACCGCGCTTTTGCCGGTACGTGTCGGCGGGAAATGTTCATCCTCGACGCATGTCACTTCGAACGCTGCCTTGCTGTCGCTTTCGTGAACGACCTTGTAGATCCCGGATGTTTTGACGATCTCGCCGGGCTTGTGCTGCTCTGGCATGACTTGCCTCCCTATCAATCGGACGAGCCGTCGCGATTAAATGTCCGGTAGGGCGTTGTAGTGGCGGATTGCCTGGCGGCGGAGAAACCCGCGCGTCGACGATACTCACGCGCTGCGGCACGCGAGC
Organism: Paraburkholderia bengalensis; assembly: GCF_037126505.1. Lineage (NCBI taxonomy): Bacteria > Pseudomonadati > Pseudomonadota > Betaproteobacteria > Burkholderiales > Burkholderiaceae > Paraburkholderia > Paraburkholderia bengalensis. The sequence goes on along the minus strand of NZ_JACFYJ010000139.1, from coordinate 14,392 downwards.
TTTGTTGGACGCCATTCATGACACTTTCGTTACAATCAACCTGGCGCACAGCTCAGTGCTGGAATCGGCGACAACGGAGTGTCGACGCTGCGGAGCGCCCTCCTTCTGATACATACTGGCGATGGACATCAAGCACCTGCAACTTTTTTCCGACATCGTCGAGGCGGGCAGCCTCAGCAAGGTCTGTGCATCGCGGGGCATCGCCCAATCCGCCCTCAGCAAGCTCATCGCCACACTCGAAAGCGAATTCGGCGCCAAGCTGTTCTATCGCACCGGCCGCGGTGTGCTGCTGACGGAATTCGGACAATCCATCATGCCGCGGGTGAAGTCGCTGCTAGGCGAATTCGAGTTACTGAAAAGCGAGATCACCGACCGCGCCGACGTGCCCAGCGGCCCCGTCAGACTGGCGCTGCAGGCGTCCATCACACAGCATATTGTCGGCCCGCTGTTCCGGCAGGTGCGAGCCGATTATCCGAAGATCGAACTGCGCTTGATGGAAGGCTTCGCCGGCAATATCGAAGACGCGCTTGCGAACGGCCGCACGGATGTGGGTGTTTTCTCGCGATATGGCGACCGTCTCCACAAGACGGACGAACCGCTCGCCACCGACGAACTGTATCTGGTTGCCCCTGCCGGGGACCCCAACATCGCCAGCCCGAGTTGCCCGTTCGCACATGCCGCCGCTTTGCCGCTCGTGCTGCCCGGCGCGCCAGACGGGTTTCACATGATGTTGCTGGATGAAGCAAAGAAAGTGGGCGTGTCCCTGAACACCCAGATCGAGGTCGACTCGCTCACGGCAATGCGCGAAGTCGTCGCCAATGGCGCCGCATATACGATCCTGACCAGGCAAGCCGTTGAAGTGGACCTTCGGCTCGGGCGGATCGGGGTCAGCCGCATCGTCGACCCCGTGCTGACACGAACATTGGTACTGGCCACCAGCACCCAGCGCCCGCTGACCCACGCGAGCCGGACAGTCATCAGCCTGATCCGGAATTTGACGCAAACCAGTGCACCCGTCGAGCCGCAGAAAGCGACGGCCAGGCAACCGCCCGCCGGCACGCGACGTCGCAACCCGCGGTCATGAGGCGCGGGCCTCTGCGCTCGCGCGCCGGCGCAAGAGATCGAGCGCGACATCGACGATCATGTCCTCCTGGCCGCCTACCATGCGACGTTCGCCGAGTTCCACCAGGATGTCGACGGATTTGATACCGTATTTCGCCGCCGCTGCCTCCGCATGCCGGAGAAAACTGGAATACACGCCCGCGTAGCCCAGTGCCAGCGTTTCGCGGTCGACGCGCACCGGACGGTCTTGCAGCGGCCGGACAAGGTCGTCGGCCGCATCCATCAGGCCGAACAGGTCGCAGCCGTGGTCCCAGCCCAAACGGTCGGCGGCGGCGATGAAGACCTCCAGCGGCGCGTTGCCCGCGCCTGCGCCCATGCCGGCCAGGCTCGCATCGACCCGGTCGCACCCTTCCTCCACGGCCACGATCGAGTTGGCGACGCCGAGCGACAGATTGTGATGCGCATGAATGCCCACTTCCGTGCTGGCGTCGAGCACGTCCTTCAACGCGCGAACCCGATGACGGACGTCCTCCATGCCGAGCGCCCCGCCAGAATCGACCACGTAGACACAGGTCGCCCCATAGCGCTCCATCAGGCTGGCCTGCTCGGCCAGCTTTGCGGGTGTGGTCATGTGACTCATCATCAGGAAACCGACCGTATCCATGCCGAGTTCTCGCGCGGTCTCGATGTGCTGCTTCGCCACGTCCGCTTCCGTGCAGTGCGTGGCGACCCGGACTACACGGGCGCCCGCCGCGTAGGCTTCCTTCAGGTCGTGGACGGTGCCGATGCCGGGTAGCAGAAGTGTGGCGATCCTCGCCTGGTTTACGACGCCGGCCACGGCCTCGATCCATTCGAGGTCGGTGTGCGCGCCGAAACCGTAGTTGAAGCTCGACCCTTGCAAACCGTCGCCATGCGCGACTTCGATCGAGTGAACGCCGGCCTCGTCGAGCGCTTTGGCGATCGTCCTGACCTGCTCCACGCTGTACTGATGACGGATGGCGTGACTGCCATCGCGCAGCGTGACGTCGGACACGTAAATCTTCTTGCTCATGTTCGGCTCCTTCAAATGGCAGTCACAGATTGTTCAATCACGCTCGCGCCGATCCGACCGGCGATCTGTTCGGCTGTCGACAGCGCCGCGCTGGTCATGATGTCCAGGTTCCCGGCGTAAGCCGGCAGGTAATGCGCGGCCCCTTCGACTTCCAGCAGCACCGTCGTCTTGAGACCGTTCACCCGGCCAATTCCCGGCACGTTCAGGTCGTGCACGCGGTCGAACTGGACATCCTGTTTGAGCCGGTAGCCGGGCACGTAGCGTTGCACGGCCGCCTCCATCTCTTCGATGGACGCAGCCACCCGGGCTTCATCCGTCTCCTCGCTCAGGCAATAGACCGTGTCGCGCATCATGAGCGGCGGTTCGGCGGGATTGAGAACGATGATCGCCTTGCCGCGCCGGGCGCCGCCCACCGTCTGGATCGCGCGGGAGGTCGTCTCGGTGAACTCGTCGATGTTCGCTCGGGTGCCCGGTCCCGCCGAGCGGCTGGAGATGCTGGCGACGATCTCCGCGTAATGCACTGTCGCCACCCGCGACACGGCTGCCACGATGGGAATGGTGGCCTGTCCGCCGCAAGTGACCATGTTGACGTTCGGCGCATCGAGGCAGCTGTCGCCGTTGACGACGGGCACGCAATAAGGCCCGATAGCTGCTGGCGTCAGGTCCACCATCCGTATGCGCGGCTTGCGTTCGCGCAGGAAGCGGTCGTTGGCGATGTGCGCGGCGGCGCTGGTGGCGTCGAACACGAGTTCGACGTCGGCGAACGCGGGCAGCCGCGCCACTCCCTCCACGCCTTCGTGCGTCGTCGCCACGCCAAGGCGGGCGGCGCGCGCCAGTCCTTCTGATTGCGGGTCGATGCCGACCATGGCCGCCAGTTCCACGTTGCGCCCATGCCGCAATATCTTGACCATCAGATCCGTGCCGATGTTGCCGCTGCCAATGATGGCAGCCTTGACCTTTCTCGTTGACATGCAGTGCTCTCCGTTCAGTTGGCGGAAAAGGCCGTCCGGACGACGCCCAGGCCCGCAATGGTGGTTTCGATGAGGTCGCCCGGCTCGACGGTGACCATGGGACCCAGCGCGCCCGTCATGATGACGTCGCCCGCCTGCAGCGGCCGCCCGACTTCCACCATCTTGCGGGCCAGCCAAAGCGCGGCATTCAGCGGATGACTGAGGCAGGCAGCGCCCACGCCCAGCGAGACAACCTTGCCCTTGCGCTCCATCAACATTCCGCAGGTGCGCAGGTCTACCTCCGACAGCTTGCGTGGCTGGGTGCCGAGGGCATACAGACCGGACGACGCGTTGTCCGCGACCGTATCCAGCAAACGGATGTCCCAATCCCTGATCCGGCTGCCGACGATTTCGACGGCGGGCAGAACGTAAGCGGTGGCCGAGACCAGCTGCGACAGCGTCACCGCTTCGCTATCCAGCTCGCGCTCCAGCACCACGGCCACTTCGGCCTCGACCTTCGGCTGCAACACGCGCCCGGGCGCCACTTCCTCGTCGGGGGCGAGTTCCATGTCGGCGAACAGCATGCCGAAGTCAGGCGCATCGACGCCGAGCTGCTGCTGCACGGACTTCGAGGTCAGGCCGATCTTGCGGCCCGTCAGACGTCGTCCGCTATCGAGCGCATGGCACGTGTTGATGTCCTGCACCGCATAGGCGCCTGCAACGCCCATCGCGGCCAGTTCGTCGCGCATCGGCGGGATCGGCTTGCGCTCCCGGGCGGCATCGCGAAGCGAGGTCGCCAACCGGTGCAGCACCGGGCTATCCATCGTCATGGGCATCTCCTCAAAGGGGCGGGTTCAGGTTGTCGGCGCAGGCAAAGACGAGCTTCCATGGCTTCATCACGATTCCACGGAACAGCGACGCTCGCGCGAACGGGTCGTCGGCGGCGAGCCTGGCTGCTTCGCTCTCGTTGGCGACCTCGTAGACGAACAGCCCGCCGCTGCCGTCGGCGAACGGGCCGGCGATGACCAACCGTCCCTGTTGCAACAAATCCTGCAGGTACGCGCGATGGGCGGGCCTGAACTGGGCGAGCCGCTCGGGTTCGTCGGAATATTCGATAAAGGCTGCAAATTTCATGTCGGTGACTCAGTGAGAAAGAAATCCGATGGAAATCCATGGCACGGCGGCGACCACCAGCGTGCCGACGATCAGGGAGATCAGATAGCGCCAGATGTGGTGCGCGCCGTCGCCCGGCCTGGTGCGGCTGATCGCGCAAGCGGCGTAGTAGCCGACGCCGAACGGCGGCGCGAACAGGCCGATGCCCATCGCGAGTACCACGACCATCGAGTAATGCACCTCGTGGATGCCCAGCTGCCGCGCGATGGGGAACAGCAGCGGGCCAAACAGGACAATGGCCGGAATCCCCTCCAGCACGCTGCCGAGCAGGACGAACGCCACGATGGAGACCGCGATGAACGCAGCCGCGCCGCCCGGCAGCTTTGCCATCGCGGCGGCAAGGTCGCTCGCGAAGCCCGACTGCGTGAGCGACCAGGCCATGCCCGTCGCCGTTCCAATGATCAACAGGATCGCGCCCGACAGCGCCGCCGTGTCGACGAGCGCCGGCCAGATGCGCCGGATGTCGAACTTCCGGTACATCAGCAGCCCGACGACGATTGCGTAGACGATGCCGAGGGTGGATACCTCCGTCGCCGTCGCCACGCCCTCCACGACAGCCGCACGAATGACAAACGGCAGCGCCAGCGCGGGGAACGCCACCAGCAGGCTCGTGCCGACTGCTCGCCAGCTTGCGCGCGGACTGCATGCGGCGCCCGCCGTGCGGGAGCGCCACCACACCACCCCTGCGAGCATGGCGGCCAGCACGACGCCCGGCAGCAGGCCGGCCGTAAACAGGTCGGCGATGGAAATGCTGGTGACGGAGCCGATGGTGATCAACACGAGGCTAGGCGGCACGGTCTCGGTCTGCGCGCCCGTGGCCGCCAGCAGCGCGAGCATCTCGCCGTCGTCCGCGCCGCGCTTCTTCATTTCCGGAAAGAGCGCGGGCGCGACGGCCGCCATGTCCGCCGCCTTCGCGCCCGAAATGCCCGACACCAGATACATCGCGCCGATCAGCACGTAGGACAGTCCGCCCCGAACATGTCCGAGGAGATTGGCGAGGAACTGCACCATGGCCCGCGCCATCGAGGTCATCTCGATCAGCATGCCGAGGAAGACGAACAACGGCACCGCCAGCAGGATCAGGTGCGACATGCCTTCATCCATCCGCCCGACGACGACGATGGTCGGCGTCGACGTGGTGAGCGACAGATAACCGACCGTCGCGAGTCCGAACGAAAATGCGATGGGCACGCCGGAGAACACCATCAGCCCCACCATGCCGACGAAGAACAACAGCAGATTCGCATTGCCCAGCTGCTGCAACAGGGGCTGCAACTGCACGAGCCCGACGACGACCGCGCCGCACACGACGAGAGCCGCGAGCACCGCGCGCGGTGTGGCCGTCGTCAGCAACCGCACGACACTCATCGCCAGGATCAGCACGATGCCGACGGGCAGCGCGGCGGCACGCCATGCGTTGGAGATGTCCAGCGCCGGCATGGTGACCAGCGTCTCCTCGCTGGCAAACTCGTAAGCAGGAGCCGCTACCAGTGCCAGCCACGTCAGCGCGGCGACCGTTGCGACGAGTTCGAACACGCTGTGCCATTCCGGCCCCGCCTTGTCGACCAGCGCTGTCATGCGCATATGGCTGCCGCGCCGGAACGCCACCGCCGATCCGAGCATGATCAGCCAGATGAACAGCAGCGACGCCAGTTCATCGACCCACACCAGCGGCGTATGAAGAACATATCGGCTCACGACGCCGCTAAACAGCACGCCCACCTCGGCAACCACCAGCAGGGCGGACGGCACCTCGGTCACGACGCCGAGCACCTTGTCCACGCGTCGCAGCGCCCGGGCGGGCGAGCCAACTCGCACTTCATCCGCCCCGCAATCTGCACCGCGCGGAGCCGCTTCGACAATATGGTTGGACATGATGCCCCCTCACTTTTGCGGCAATCCAAGCACGTTGGCCTGAATCTCGGGATCGGTGAAACGCTCGAGACGCTCCGGATATACGGTGACGGTGATCTCGCATGAGCCTGTCCCGACGGTCAGTCCGAGCAGATGTCCGCCCGCCGCCTCGAAGGTGCCGCCCGTCACCGTGCCATGTGCGTGAATGGACGGCTTGCCTTCCTTCCACGCGATGGAGCCGGTCATGTTCGCCATCTCGACGTTGTGAAACGTCTTCGGGTCGAACTGCTTGCGGTTGAAGTCGTAGAAGCCAAAAGTCGCTTCCGACATGAACCCGATGCCGACGAAACTCGCAGCGGGAATCTTCTCGTCGCGCGCCAGTTGCTCCAGGTTCTGCATGACGTTGTCGCCGTGCCGGAGCACCATCAGATAGCCGGTGGGGGTTTTCATGAACTTCCCTTTGAGCTCGGGCGTCTGCGCGCCGCCGCTCGTCGCCATGCAGGAAAGGGTGAGGCCAAGTGTCAGGACGGAAATCGCGCGCTTCACAACATTCATGATGTCTCCTGGAATTCGGGTGCGAACGCAGCCGTGGCGGTAGCGAGATGCCACCGGCCATAGGTACGCCGGGTGGGAAAGCGGGGGTGACTACGCGAGCCTGCCCGCGTACTTCTCCAGCAAGGCCCAGCTCGTGGCCGGGAACTTCTTCTGCCAGCCCGTGTAGAAGCCGACCTCGCTCAGATGCTTGCGGAACGCTTTGATGTCAGGCTGATTGAAAGCCATCCCGCGCCCCTTCAATTCGTCTCGAAGGCGCGTGTTCAGCGCCTCGACTGCCTGGCGTTGCTTCACGGCATAGGCATCGAACGTTGCGGCTGCGAGTTGCCGCAGGTCCTCGGGCAGCGCGTTCCACGTGCGCAGGTTGGCCACAAGCCAGAACCCGTCCCACACGTGCGAGGTGAGAGAACAGTACTTCTGGACCTCGTACAGTTTCTGCGTCTGCAGGATGGTGAGCGGATTCTCCTGGCCATCGACAACTTTCGTCTGCAGCGCCATGTAGGTCTCCGCCATGTTGATGCCGGCGGGCGCTGCGCCGAAGGCCTTGAACATCGTGGTGAGCGCGGGGCTGAGCGGAACCCGGATCTTGAAGCCGTACAGGTCTTGCGGCGCGCTGATCTGCCGGCTGCTGCTGGTCACCTGGCGAAAGCCGTGGTCCCATATTTTTGGCATCGGCATCAGGTTGACCTTCGCGAACTCGCTGCGGATGTGCGCGCCAAGGTCACCGTCCATGGCGCTCCACACCTGGTCGTAGCCAGGGAAAGCGAAGCCGATTCCGCTGATGGACGCTGCCGGCACCAACGTGCCCCAGATGAGGCCCGCCGTGCTGACGAAGTCGATCGCGCCGGCGCGTACCTGCGAGATCATGTCGGTGTCGTTGCCCAGCTGGCTGCTGGGAAACACACGTATATTCAGCCGTCCGTTCGACGCGCGGGCAATCTCGGCCGCCGCGGCGGTGAGGTTGACGGTGGTCGGATGGGTGGCGTCGAGTGCGATGCCGAGCTTGTAGTTATAGATCTGGCCGGCAGCTCGCGCCGACATGCAGGGCATCAGGCCAGACGCGGCGCAGGCCGCCGTCACGGCAAAGCCCTGCTTGAGCGCCTGGCGGCGCCCGCTGTTGAATCCGCTCATCACTTGTCTCCTTCGACCAGAATCGGCGCGTCAGCGCCTGACTCTGGTCCCATGCAACTTTGTTGCTGTTCTGTTTTTTGTGTCTGGCGATACGGCGTCGGTGACCTATGCGGCCCGCGCCGGCCGGGCTTCCCGGCCACTGAGGTACTTCGAGAAGCTGCGCGCACCGTCCCAGTCCTGGATCAACGTGAGCCGGCGCTTCAGAAACAGCCCGTCCGCCACGCGTTCCGCGAACGCTTCGAAAGTGTCGGTCGGATCGTCGATCTCGAACACGAAGTACACCTTGGCTTCCTCGTTGGACAGCCACGGTCCCGCGAGCAGCTTCAGATCGCCCGGCAGGTTGTGCGGGCGCACGCCCTGGCGCAGGTTCCCGAGAAAGTTCACGACGCCTTGCATCGTCTCCGGAGACATGTCGCGCAACCAGACTTCATTGAAAAATTTCGGCATTTGTCTTCTCCTGTACGTTCAGAGCGACACGCGCTCGGTGTACGCCTTCATCTGGTCCCAGCCCGACAGCAGCGTGAGCTTGCGGCGCGCGAACAGTCCGCTGACCACGCGCTCGGCGTAGGCGTCGAACATGGTGGAAGGGTCGTCGATTTCGAAGATGAACATCACCTTCGCTTCCTCCGCGGAAAGCCACGGACCGGCAATCATTCGCAGATCAGGCGGCAGATTGCCGGGCTTCGTGCCGACGCTCAGGTTGCCAAAGAAAGTAATCGCCTCTTCGATCACGTCAGGCTTGATATCGCCAAGCCAGACTTCGTTGAGAAACAAGGGCATTGATGTCTCCAGGTCGATGGTCGGCCGCATGGAGTGCAGCGCGATGAACCAAGCATATGGAATGGCCGCCCCGCGTCATATCCTCAAAGTGAGATATCAGATTTTCCGTGGTGAGGTAGCGATGACGCACAAACTCGATGATCAAATATGGGTGACCTGCTCTGCCACCTGGTCGCGTTAAGCGACGTTGTGCCAACGCGCTCTGGCGGGCGCCGACATCGTGTGCCTTTCTGACTTCATGAGGGCGCGTGAACGACGGAGGGGGCGCTCGTGCATGCCTTTCGCGCGCCCGACTCAGGATGTCCGGCAGCCGATCAACGCGGTTTGGTACGCAACACCGCGATTTCGGCGCGCATTGCCTCGTTTGTCGATCATCTGATTGAGGCGTTGCGTGGCGCAAGCTTCACGCCGATCCGGATGGCTACGTCCGTGCGCCGCTCCGGCAAGTCGACGATCCCTACATTGCTAGCGCGTAGCCGATTCGTGAGGCCGGGTTGCCGCGCGGCAGCCGCGGTGGAACCGCTGTCAACGACGATCACAAAGGCCTGCAGCTCATCCAGGGCGATTTTCATTCTTGACTTCAAATCAAAACATATTCGTTCATAAGCTGGTTTTTCATCAAAAGTAAAGGGCGCAAACTTCGTCCCATCTTCTTCGAAGCCAGGACCCGATACCATGCCTCTCGCCCTCCTAGCGCTCACCATCAGCGCGTTTGCCATTGGCACGACCGAGTTCGTGATCGTCGGCCTGATACCAACGATCTCCTCCGACCTCGCCATCAGCCTGCCCTCTGCCGGCCTGCTCGTGAGCCTGTACGCGCTGAGCGTCGCCGTCGGCGCCCCGTTGCTCACCGCGCTCACGGGCCGCATGCCGCGCAAGCTCCTGCTCGCAGGACTCATGGCGCTGTTCACGATCGGCAACCTCGTGGCCTGGCACGCGCCCAGTTATGAATCTTTGATCGTTGCCCGGATTCTGACCGGTCTCGCGCACGGCGTGTTCTTTTCGGTGGGCTCGATCATCGCGACGACGCTCGTGCCAAAAGAGAAGGCGGCCAGCGCAATCGCCACGATGTTCAGCGGGATGACGGTAGCCTTCGTAGCGGGTATTCCGCTGGGGACCTTCATCGGTCAGCATTTCGGCTGGCGCGCGACGTTTCTGGTGGTAGCGATGTTCGGTCTGGTCGCATTCGTCGGCGCGGTGGCATTCGTTCCGCGCAAGCTCGCGCATACGCCGCCGGCAGGCCTCTTCAAGCAATTCCGCGTGCTTGCTGAGCCGCGCCTCGCACTCGTCTATGCGATGACCGCAGTGGGTTACGGCGGCTCGCTGATCGCCTTCACGTTCATGGCGCCGCTGCTTGAGCAGATCACGGGCTTCACGCCTTCCGAAGTCAGCATCGTGCTCGTCGCCTATGGCGTGTCCGTCGCGGTGGGCAATATGTGGGGCGGCAAGCTCGCCGATAGTGTGGGCCCGGTGAAGGCGCTCAAGCGCATCTTCCTGCTGCTCGCCGTCGTGCTGTTCGCTCTCACTTTCACGGTGCACAGCCCGTGGCTCGCCGTGCTCACCATGCTCGCCTGGGGCGCGGTCGCGTTCGGCAACGTGCCGGGCCTGCAGGTGTATGTCGTCAAGCAGGCACGCCATTTCGCACCAGAGTCCGCAGACGTTGCTTCGGGCTTCAACATCGCCGCCTTCAATCTTGGCGTCGCGGGCGGCTCCTCACTCGGCGGACTAATCGTCGCGCACATCGGCCTCGGTCATACCCCGTGGATCGCCGCAGCCGTGACGCTGGGTGCCTGGGTACTCACCACGCTCAGCGGCCGGCTCGACCGCCGCGAAGGTCTGCCCGAGCGCACGGCCGAGCCCGTCGAAGCCGTTCACTGAAGCCATTTCCACTTTCACGTTTCGTCGAATTCACCAACATGAACACACCCACCCAGTTGCCCCCGTTCGCAGGCAAAACCTTCGAAGTCAGTTACAACGGTCTCACCGCAATCAACGCCTATACCGGGGAAGGCGTCCACGTGCGCTACGAAATCACCGGAGGCGATTTCACCGGCGCGAAGGGCGAGGTCGCCTATACGTGGCAGCACATCGCCGGTGAGACCTACGCGATCTCGTGGCAGGAAGCCAACCGCGCCACCGTCGTGCATATCGACGACTTCGCATCCGGCACGTCGCGCTCGTTCTTCACTGCGCCGTCGCTCGAGTTCTTCCGGCTCGAAGGCAGTCTGCGCGCACTCTAGGCGAAAACCACGAACGCGATCCCATCATGTCCACTGCACTCGAAAAACTGACTCACGGCGGCCTTAGCATTGGCATCGAACTGCCGCTCGACAACGACTGGTCGCCGGACGGCAAAGCGAAGTGCGAACGCGACGGGCGACACCACGGGGTGCCCGACATGGAAATCCACGCGGAACTCGCACAGCTTGCGGACACACTCGGCTTTCGAGCGCTCTGGGTGCGTGACGTGCCGCTCTACGACCCTTCGTTCGGCGATGCTGCTCAGGTCTTCGAAACGTTTTCCTATCTCGGCTACCTCGCTGGGATCACGCGTGACGTCTTGCTTGGCACGGCCGCTGTGGTGCTGCCGCTGCGCGAGCCGCTGCTCACGCTCAAGTCGGCCGCCTCGATCCAGACGTTGAGCGCCGAGCGCCTGCTGCTCGGCGTCGCGAGCGGCGACCGGCCGGTGGAGTATCCGCTCTTCGGCCGGGACTACGAGTCCAGAGGCGCCAACTTCCGCGAGCAGATCGCGCTCTTGCGCGCCGGCGCGCAGGGTTACCTGCCGCCCGGGATCGAAGTGCTGCCGCAGACGCGCACGCCGCTGCCCCTGTTCGTTGCGGGTCTCGCGCAACAACAGCCGGAATGGCTTGGCAAGCACATGGACGGTTGCCTTGCGTACCCCGGCACGCCCGCGGATCACGCGCGCCGAGTCGCGGCATGGCGCGCGGTCGCAGGCGCGGAGCCCTATGTGAGCTTCATCCATCTCGATCTGGCTGATGACCCCGACGAGCCCCTGCAGCGTCATCGCTTCGGCGCGCGTGCGGGCCGAAGCGCGCTCGTCGAAGAACTTGACGCCATGCGCCACGCGGGCGTCGATCACATCGCCCTGCATTTCCGTCGCAATCGCCGGCCGCTCGACGAGACGTTCAGTGAAATCGCCACTGAAGTCCTCCCCCTTTTCCATCAAGACATGTCGGAGCAAACAGCATGAACCGGGCGCAACTATCGAAGCCGCATCAGCCGGAGCAATCCGGCAGCGCATGGTTTTCATTGCTGGCGCTTGCCATGGGTGCGTTCAGCATCGGCACGACTGAATTTTCGCCGATGGGACTGCTGCCCGTTATCGCCCAGGGCGTGCACGTCTCTATCCCGACGGCCGGCATGCTGATCACCGCCTACGCCATTGGCGTCATGGTCGGCGCGCCGCTGATGACGCTCGCCTTCTCGCGCTGGTCGCGCAGAACGGCGCTCATCGCGCTGATGAGCATCTTCACCGTCGGCAACCTGCTCTCGGCGGTCTCGTCGCACTACGCGACGCTGTTGCTCGCGCGCCTCGTCACGAGCCTCAATCACGGCGCGTTCTTCGGACTCGGCTCGCTCGTCGCGGCGAGCGTCGTGCCCCGTCACAAGCAGGCCAGCGCGGTCGCCACCATGTTCATGGGGCTGACGATCGCGAATATTGGCGGTGTGCCCGCCGCGACCTGGCTCGGCCAGACGATCGGCTGGCGCATGTCGTTTGCCGCGACCGCGGCGCTCGGGGTCGTCACGATGCTGATCCTGCGTGTGGCGCTGCCGAAGGGCGAAGCCGGAAAGGTGCCGCACGTGCGCGGCGAGTTGAAGGTGCTCACTCGCCCCGAGGTGCTGATGGCGATGGCCACGACCGTGCTAGGCGCGGGCGCGATGTTCGCGCTCTACACCTATATCGCGCCGACAATCGAACACATCGGCGGCGCGTCGCCCTCCTTCGTGACGGCGATGCTCGTACTCGTGGGCGTGGGCTTTTCGATTGGCAATGCGGCGGGCGGCCGGCTCGCCGACCGCTCGCTCAACGGCAGCCTGATCGTCTTCCTGATCCTGCTCGTCGCCATCATGCTCGTGTTCCCGCTCCTCGCGAAGAATCACATCGGCACCGCGATTGCAGTCGTGGTCTGGGGCATCGCCACCTTCGCCGTCGTGCCGCCCTTGCAGATGCGCGTCATGCGCGCTGCTTCTGAAGCGCCAGGGCTGGCCTCCTCCGTCAACGTGGGCGCCTTCAATCTTGGTAACGCCGTGGGTGCGGCCGCGGCCGGGGCGGCGATATCAGCGGGCTTCAGCTATGCCGCGGTGCCCATCGTGGGCGCGATGATCGCCGCTTCGGGTCTCGCCCTCGTAGTCGTGCAAATGTCCCTTCAGCGCCGGCAGCCCGAAGGTCGCCCGGACAGTTCGGTCCGCGACCTTCCACCGGCCAATATTTGATTTCACTTCAATCGAATTTCGCATTTACTGCCGTTTTTTGCATAGATCGAAACGGGCACCATGACCAGATCGACCTCCCTTTCCATCAATGACCGGAGAACATCATGAGCAACATTCCCGCATTCGGCCTCGGCACCTTCCGTCTGCAAGGCCAGATCGTCATCGATTCGGTGCGCAGTGGCCTGGAAGTCGGCTATCGCGCAATCGACACCGCACAGATCTACGGCAACGAGGCCGAAGTGGGCGAAGCGATCGCAGCTTCGGGCGTCGCGCGCAAGGACCTGTTCCTGACCACGAAGATCTGGGTCGACAACTACTCGCGCGAGAAACTGATTCCGAGCCTCAAGGACAGCCTGAAAAAGCTGCGCACCGACGCAGTCGATCTCACGCTGATCCACTGGCCCGCGCCCAACAACGGCGTCTCGCTGGAGGAATTCATGAGCGCGCTCGCCGAAGCGAAGTCTCAAGGCCTCACGAAGCAGATGGGTGTCTCCAACTTCAACATCGAGTTGACGAAGCAGGCGATCGCCGTCGTCGGCAAGGAGAACATCGCGACCAACCAGATCGAGCTAAGCCCGTATCTGCAAGGCCGCAAGCTTGTGGGCTTCCTCCAGCAGAAAGGCATTCACGTTACGTCGTACATGACGCTCGCCTACGGCAAGGTGCTCGGCGACCCGGTCATTCGCGCGATCGCTGAACGGCGCCACGCGACACCGGCCCAGGTAACGCTCGCCTGGGCACTGCGCCTCGGATACTCGGTGATTCCGTCGTCGACGAAGCGCGAAAACCTCGCGAGCAACGTGCGTGCCCAGACGCTCCAACTGACCGATGAAGACATGGCGGATATCGCTGCGCTCGAACGCAACGGCCGCGAAGTAAGCCCCGAGGGTCTCGCCGCTCAGTGGGACTGAGGCGGGACGGAAGCCCCGAAGCCGTTTTGAACGTTCGCGGCATGCGAGCCGCGAACCCGACCAGGAAATATTTCGTGAAACAAGATCCGCTTTTCGAGCCTTTCAAACTCGGCGCACTGACTCTGCCCAACCGCATTGTGATGCCGCCCATGACGCGCTCGCGCGCGAGCCAGCCTGGCGACGAAGCCAACGACCTGATGGCCGAGTACTACGCGCAACGCGCCGACGCCGGACTCATCGTGAGCGAAGGCACCTATGTCGCGCCGCTCGGCAAGGGCTACGCATGGACTCCCGGCATTCACACGCCGGCGCAAATCGAAGGATGGCGCAAGGTGACGGATGCGGTCCACGCCAAAGATGGCCGTATCTTCGCGCAGCTCTGGCATGTGGGCCGTCTGAGCCACACGAGCCTGCTTGGCGGCCAGCAGCCGGTGTCGTCATCGGCGCTTCAGGCCAAGGGCGTGAACGTGTTC
>NZ_JACFYJ010000138.1:0-16721 GCF_037126505.1 Paraburkholderia bengalensis | reverse complement strand
GACCGCCGTCACGAGCCACGACAGCAGGGAAATCGCTCCCACCTTTGCCATATTCGTCGGCAACATGATGATGCCCGAGCCCATCATGTTTACCGTGACAATGAACGTCAGTTGCACGACGTTCATCTTCTTCGGTTGATCAGACATGTTTGCCTCCCAAAGGCTGGACCGTTCGACGCCGGCTATTTCCGGACAACGTAGGTGTAGAAGCGGATACGGCCGCCTTCCCGTTCCTGGAACACGCCCTGCACTTCATAGTTGAAGCCGGGAAACCGGTTGAACGATTCCTGGAAAGCCATGAAATAGTCGAGCATCGGTTGCGCACGTTCGTCCCAACGTTCACCGGGCAAGACCACACCAATACCAGGTGGGTAGATCAGTGCGAGCGTGGCGGAGATGCGCCCACGAACCTGGTCGAGCGGTACATAGTCAACGTCGTTTGCGACAAGCGACTCGTATGCAGCCTCAGGCGACATCGCGAGTTCGGGGAAGCTCGACGCACGGAAACAAAGCCGCTGCAATTCCTTTACGTTCGATTCGCGATAGAAGTTGTGCATCTCGTTGCACACCTGGCGCAGCGTGTAGCCCGCATATCGTTCGTTATGCGCGGCATACAATGTCGGCAGCACTTCTGCCAGAGGCGCGTCCTGATCCCAGAGGTTCTTGAATTTGACGAGCTTCGCAATCAGCGTGTTGAGCTTGCTTTCATCCTCCGCCGGTGTCATGAGAAAGAGAATGCTGTTCAGGTCACACTTCTCCGGAACAACGCCCTCCTCGCGCAGATAGTTCGCGACGACGGTCGCGGGGACGCCGAAATCCAGATAATCGCCCGTCTTTCTGTCGATCCCGGGCGTCAGCAACGTCAGCTTGTTCGGATCTACCATTGCATAGCCTTTGGCGTAGCCCGCATAGCCGTGCCATGCCGCATCGGGATCGAATGCCCAGCATTGCTGCTCGCGCTTGATGACGTCTGTCGGCAGCGACTCCCAGGCCACGTTCTCGACGTCCGTCATGAATCTCGAACCACGTAGTGTCACGACGTCGGGCACGAAGGGATCGAAAAACCACTGCTCTTCTGTGTACCGCCCCGTGGCCGCGTAGTGATGCACGAATTCGCGCAGCTTCTTGCGCGCCTCGATACCCAGTTGGATGCAACTGTCCCACAGCATCTCGCCCGCCTTTCCTTCATGGATCTTCGCGTTCACATCAAGCGAGGCAAAGAGCGGATAGAAAGGCGAAGTGCTCGCATGAATCAGGAACGATTCGTTAAACCGCCTGTGTTCGATGAAGCGCTTCTGGCCACGGATGTGTTCATCGCGCTTGTGAATCTGCGACGCCTGTGAAAAGCCGGCGCCCTGCTTATGCACGGATTGCGTCGAAAACAGTCCCGGCATATCGGGCGTCAATTGCTTCAGGCGCATCGGACTGTGATCTTCGAACAACGGGTGGAACGCGTTGTAGCCGATCCATGCCTCGTCCCACAGCACGTATTCGCACAGATGGCCGATCTTCTCCAGCACCCTGCGTACGTTGTAAATAGTGCCGTCATAGGTATCGAGCTGGATACACGCGAGACGGAATGGCCGCTCCGCCCTGCTGCGTGCGGGATCCCTCACAAGCGGGTTTGCCCGGATCTGCTCGCGCAGCCAGTCTTCATCCCATGCGTCCCAGTCGACCGCGCCGATCATACCGAACGGATTGCGTGCAGTTGGCAGGAATACGGGAATGGCACTCGCCTGCACCAGCGCGCCCTGATGCACGGACTTGTGGTTATTCCGGTCGAACAGCACCAGGTCGCCGCGTCGCAACACGGCGCCCGTCACAATCTTATTCGAGGTACTGGTACCGTTAAGGACGAAATAGGTCTGGTCCGCACCGAATACCTCAGCCGCGTGACGCTCGGCATCCGCCGCCGGTCCTTCGTGGATCAGCAGGTCGCCGAGATCGACGTCCGCGTTGCAAAGATCGTTACGGAAAATGCTTTCACCGAAGTGCTTGAAGAAGAGTTGTCCCGCGGGTGATTTCCGGTAGAACTGTCCGCCCTGATGTCCGGGACAGTCGAAAGCGATGTTCGCTTCCGCGTCGTAGGCAACCAGCCCTCCAAAGAAAGGCGGAAGCAGGCTCATGCCGTACTTGACGAGACTTGCGGCTATCTGCTTCGCGTAGAAGGCGGGGGTTTGCTGGCCCAGATAGATATAACCGTCGACTTCGCCCAGCCCGCCCTCAACGACGAGGTCAGACAGGCCATGCGTGTTGGCCATGGCCCAAAGGGGGGTACGGAAGCCCAGCGACCGCACGCCCATTGCCAGGTCACGGGCAGGTCCGATATGCTCACCATCAACGCCCACGACGTATGCGCCGACATCGGCGTCTTCATCGACATCCCGCCTCCAGACATCGCTCACCTCGACGCGCAGACCCTCGGCGGCAATGAAACCAAGTAGTACCTTCGCTTCGGCGTCGTTCCGGTCGACGATCGCGACCACCTTTAGCATTTTGTGAAACGGAATCGGTACGGTCGGTGCCTTGACGGAACGGGGAATCATGATTGCGCCTCCTCGATGCACGTTGATTCAATCACCGTGGGTCAACCGGCGATTGACGCAGATCAAACGCACCTTTCGACGTGCCGATACGCTGATCTCGTACGTGCATACAGTTCGGTCCAGCCAACATCCAGTTCCCGGTTCGGAAGAAGACCCAGAGGACAGTCCACCGATTCGTGATGAAATCCGCAACCGGACCGAACTGTGTCGAACACTTCCACTTCATCTTCAGCCACGGGTTCAACGTCAATGTCCTGCGACGCATGTGCCGCAATGCAAGGCAGCTCGGCTCCAACAGCGCATGAATGGCTGGAGGAAACGCGCAGTCCCTTGAAATTGCGTCGGCTGTCGCGACCGAAAGTTACCGTACAGTTCTATTGCTGCCGCCTGTGCGGCACGAACTAGTTAGCAGAAACCGACCCCCTACATCCCGGCACCGTCGAATGGGTATGTCTGCATCACGCCTCAAATGTCCTATCGCCTGTATCCACGTTAAGCCCCGAACCAGCACAGGGTTCGCGTACGATGTCTCTTGAAACAGCGCGCGCCCCTCACCTGTCGCCCACGAAGTAACGGCGTCACGGATTTGGCTGACTGACTGATGAAAAGGAATGGATGTTGGGCACGGTCAGCAACGCTACGACCGGACAAGTAGCCGAGGCCGGAAACTTGAGCGCCCCTCGGTCGCCCGGGGATTCGTCGCGGGTTGCAGATACCGTAGCGACGTATGACGTTAGGCACTCCCCAGCCAATTCAGACTTCGACAGGCTTCGTGATGATCGGACAAGCCTGGCGTCTGATCGCATCCATGCTGCACTACGTTTTAGGACGCTCCTGTATCGTTGGTCTTTATGTAATGCTCTCGACAGCGCTGGTCGAGTTCCTCCCGCACGGTCGCTTTCCGAAATATGCGCGCCCCTTGATCGGCGCCGTACCGCTTACCGACTCGCGGCCAGATTTCGGTCCAATCACGGAATCGCCCCGTTTCAGCGAGGTCGAAGGCATAGCGCTCCATTTGCGAGAAAAGTCGAAGCGCAGGGTGTCTGTTACTCATCTCTTGCGTCCTAAGAATCTCTCCGATCACCAAGCCCTTTCAAGGGCTTCTTGCAAGGCGTCGCTTTCGGGATGCTCTAGCGGCGCCCACCGTCCAACTTGCGCGATCTGTCAAAGGCAGGAGTTGACATCGCTCATTGCATCACTGCCACCGGCGCTCGACGCGCGCAAGCCCACCCACGTACCGGATCCCTGATAGTTCGGACGCACGACAGCTGCTGCGCCATTGGGCGGTTGCTGACCCGGGACATACACATCCATCGCCATTTCATTAGCGAGCGTGTTTTGAGATACGACCTGCTGCTGGGTCCTGTCTGCCCACTTCTTGGCGATGCAGTGGCCGACAGAACGGGGCGGCTGCTGGCTGGTGCCTACGGATTGGACACCAGTCGGCGGCTGCGCGGCGCAGGCTGAGATGACGCACGCGATGGCGAGAGTCGATAGCGATTTCATAACTTTTCTCCTGCATTCGTTGGTGGGTTGTCTGTATTGCGTATAAATGCTTTGTGCTCGACGTCCTCGTCGGCCGGGATGGCGTTCACGATAGTCGCGCTTGAGCAAGCGCGATTTACCGGCATCAATCCCGGCACCCCGCGAGGCTTACCGTCCGGGCTTATTTGACCGTGTAGCCGCGTCCGCTCATACATGCGGCATACGCCTGATTGAACGTATCCATCGCGCCTTGTGTTTGGGCCTGAGCCGAGGCCTGCGCGTTTCGTCTATTCTGGCGCGCACGTGAGCCACCGACCATCGTCCCGGCTGCCGCGCCAACAGCGGCCCCTTTACCCGCGTCGCCCGCTATAGCGCCGACCACGGCACCTCCTGCTGCACCTCGCGCAGCCCCCGCTACGCGTTCTCCCCCTCCAACCGCAGGACCAGAGGGAGGCGGCGGCGTCGCTGCAGCCGTCGAAGGATCAATGCCCGTGTTCGACTTTGCCCACGACTGGCATGCGGCCTGATCCTGCCGCTGCTGTTGTGAACTCTGCCCTTTCGCTGGATACGCGACGGGTTGGGCGTCCGCGATAGATTGGCAACTCAGAACCGCGATAATTAAACCGATGAATGTGGCATTTCGTGGCTTCATGAAAGTCACCTCCAAATCAATAAAATCCACAGCCTGGAACAGGTTGCGAGACGCACATTCCGATTTCGATCGAGATGTGCAAGCAAACTTAAACTTCGCCACCCGGCTTTAATTACGGCACCATCGAACAGGCAGGAATCGCGCGCGTTGCAGCACGCGTCGGCGGCGGCCACATGAACGGCGCCTGATATCCACGGACCTCTTGCATCAGCTTGCTTCTATTTGCCCTGGCGTGCTCACACGCTGCATCGGGGACGTCTCGATGTTCGATTCCAGGGGCGCCTGATCCCTTACCCACCGCCAGAACAATTGATACCCCACCGCAAGCATGACGGGACCGATAAACAGACCGATGACGCCGCCCGAGACCATTCCACCGAGAGCGCCAATCAGAACGACCGGCATCGGTACAGCAACGCCGCGACCAAGGAGCAACGGTTTGAGCACGTTGTCGACCGTCCCGGCGATCAATGAATAGACAGTAAAGATGATCGTTGCTGTACTGATGCCCTCTATGTGGCGCGCGTTTCGGTTCTTGAGGAAGATGGCGAGGTGAAGTCGCTTGGCGATCTGGGACATTTTGCGAACCACCAATCGGCCTTTGTGTTTGCTGTAAGGTGCGGGACCGCTTTTGCAGACAATGAGCCGCTGCCACGGGCTCCAGTGTCATTGCCTGTTCAGGGTTGAAGTGTTTAGCCGCCGATGCGGAATTTCCGCACGTTGTCCTGCGCATTGGCGGCAGTTCATCCTTCGAACAAGGAGTTCGTCATGCGTTCGGTCTCAACGGCGAAGATTGAAGCGACTGTCAGGCGCGACGCTTCGCTGGCGCTCGACGCACTCACGCGGTTCTCGGAGCATCGCTGCGCTGCGATGGCCGCGAGCATCGCCTTCTACGCGGCCTTCTCTCTGGCGCCGACGCTGGTCCTTGTGCTCGCGGTAGCGGGTGTTGTTTTCGGCCCGGAGGCTGCGCGAGGGCAGCTCTTCCTCCAGGTACACGGCCTCATCGGCGATCAGGCAGCAGCGGGGGTGCAGACCTTTCCGCTTCTTTCAACGGACGGTTGAATTGCTACCCCGTTGTGATAGAAAAACATGAGGTCTCCAGATAGCCCGAAAGAATCTGCTGCATTAACCGAATTCGGTCTTGCCCGAAGGATGCGCCTCACTGCGACTGCGTCCACTTCGGTGGAAGGAGCACACTTGCATGCAAGACATGCGACGGTGGAGACGCCGTGTCCGCGTCAAGCGTGTGACCACAGTGGTGCGGCCGCACTAACTCCCAGCCGAGCTGCGCATTGATGCGTGTAAGGTCTCCACCTCGCGCTGCCCCAACTTCTCGCTATCGAGAAAGCATGCGTCACCGGTCCCCGGATTGATCGGTGTCAAAAAGACACGCGTACACGCACCTGGATTGTGGATTTGCTGACTGTCTGCGTTTGGCGGCCGAAGTCAATCCGTAATGTTCCCGTAGCGTTAGCGGCGTCGAGTTAGTCCTTGAGCGGTGATGTGTTCCGGAGTTTCCCTATTGGACCAAGGTCCAATGGATGGGTGGCAACTTCTGCAAGATAGTTTTCTTCATCTGCGCGACCGCGTCGGGCCGACGCACCTGGTCTATCTGGTGTCGGCTTCTTGTAAGCGATAGCTCAGGGCGGCGCTCGAGGGTCCTATAAAGCCCGGCCACAACCATACAATCGCAGGCCAACTATCGTATTCCCGCAATACGGGTGGCGTTTTGGTCCGAAAAGGCGCGACGTCTGCCGCGGAGACCTGAGAGTATTCGATCTAGCAGGGGAAAGCAGACAGAGTCACTCGCCACGTGTTGCATCCGACGCGCTGGGCTGAGGCGGTGGCAACGATAAGCAAGGCTCAGGACACAGTGCGCGCAGTAGGCAGCCGGGAACGCGGGCATACCCTCAACGCCCTCGCATGCATGGGAGGTGAAATGTTGGAGCAGCAGGCCTCGATATCCTCTGGATTGCGGCTCGTCAGAAGATGAGTCAAACAGATGAGCCACCGCCCCGACCTACCCGACGCCGTCGCCGTACCGCGCATGCGCTGGCGCGTCCAGTCGATCTGGCTTCTGCCGACGGTCGCGGTGCTGGTTGGCATCTGGCTCGCGGTGCACGCACTACTCGAACATGGGCCGACGATCACGATCAGCTTCACGACAGGCGAGGGTCTCGAAGCGGGCAAGACGAAGGTCAAGTTCAAGGATGTCGATATCGGCGTTGTGAAGGATGTGGCACTCGCAAAAGACTTCAGACACGTAGTCGCGACAGCCGAACTGACGCGCGATGCAGCCGACATGCTCGTCGACGATACCCGCTTCTGGGTCGTGCGCCCACGCATCTCAGGCGGCACTGTCTCGGGCATCAGCACCTTGCTGTCGGGCGCATACATCGGCATGGACATCGGCCGCACGAAGCGGGCGCGGCGAAATTACACGGGGCTCGAGGTCCCTCCCGTTTTCGCGAGCGACGCCCCGGGCCGCGCGTTTGTGCTGAAGGGGGTGGACCTTGCCTCAGTCGATGCTGGCACGCCGATTTACTTCAGGCGCTTGCAGGTAGGTCAGGTTACCTCGTTCGATCTCGATAAGGACGGCGGTGGGGTCACGCTGAATGTATTCATCCGTGCGCCGTACGACCGATATGTGAACGGCGATTCGCGCTTCTGGCAGGCGAGCGGTATCGATGTCCGACTGGGTTCGGAAGGTGTTCAGATCAACACGCAGTCAGTAGCGTCGATGCTGATAGGCGGGCTCGCGTTTGAAACGCCCGCCTCGTCGCTGAGCGAGCCCGAGGCGCCGGCCAACGCGGTATTCACGCTGTTCAGCACGCGCGACGATGCGATGAAAAAACGTGACCGGTTCGTAGAAACGTTCATGCTCGATTTCCAAGGCTCAGTCCGCGGTCTCGTCGTGGGCGCCCCGGTGGATTTTCGCGGCATTACGGTCGGCGAGGTTTCCGCAATCTACACACGTTTCGACCCTGAAACGAAACAGATCAGTATTCCAGTCGAAATCAGATTCTATCCGGAGCGCTTCACATCCCGTTACGCGACTGAACCGAAAGGCGGCCGTATGGCCGGCGATCCAAAAGCGATGGCGGATTTCCTTGTCGAACGCGGTCTGCGCGGACAACTGAAAACGGGCAGCCTGATTACGGGCCAGTTATATCTCTCGCTCGACTTCTTCCCGAATGCGCCGAAAGCTCGCATCGACTGGAGCCATACACCACCGGAACTGCCGACCACCCCGAGCGGCCTGAAGTCGTTGCAGGAATCGGTCAACCGGATCCTCGCCCGGATCGACAGGCTGCCGCTGGAGCAGATCGCGAGTAACGCACAGCAAACGCTGGCGAACACCAGTCTATTGATGCGCAACCTCGATACTCACGTGGTGCCGCAGGCGAAAAACACACTTTTGGCAGCAAAAGCGACGCTCGATTCTGCGAACATCGCACTGCAGCCTGAATCTCCGCTCCAGCAAGACACGGACGACGCCATCCGGGAACTCACTCGCACGGCGGCATCATTCCGCGTGCTATCCGACTACCTCCAACGCCATCCTGAAGCCCTATTGGGCGGCAAAAAACAGGATTCAAAGTGAGACCGCCCTTGAGCATTCTGAGCGTGGAGACGTGACCCTGCTTCCGCTTGCACCAGCAGGCTCGTTGAGCAATTTTGCCTGTCGTTAAATGCGATTGGAATCCGGATCAAATTCCCCTTTCCGGCATTGTTCTCTCCTTGATGGCGCCCGGTCATGAATGCCCCTGCCTTGCACCAAGGGAAACCTTCTGCGCGGCGGCACGCGGCAGATCGGGAGTCTACGCCCTCATTGCCCATTCGCTAGCGGCGCTCTGCTCTGCGTGCGCGCCTCAGACTCCGCGGGACATAGCGCGGGAACAGTTTCCAGTCATAGCATAATTTCTTGTCTCGCCAGTAACCATTCGCCGTCCACGCATTAGATGTCGTCGCACGTGTTATATAGTGTCCCGCCCGCCCGTTCTCAGCAGGCCAGTGCGCGCAACGGCGTAGTGCGCCGGCCGATCGTTCCGCGTGCGTTTTCTGGCTACAAACGCACAGTTCGGAATCCGCGTCCGCTTACCCTGTATGACTGATGATCAGGGAGTCCTTGACGAAACAGCCGGAGTCTATTTCCTCGACTCCGAATTCAAACGCGGCGCGCCTCGCATCATCTTCGGTGCGCCATCGTTCGGCGAATTCAGGAAGATGCCAGTCTGCAACGGTCGCGCCATCCCTCGAAATCTTCAAAATGCCCATGCACGTATCACCGACAACGCCTTCCCGCGAACAGTTGCGCACGGGAATCGCCGCAGTGGCGATCGTAAAGCCATTCCAATAATCATTTCGTTCCGTCAACATCACGAAGACCTCCAGCTAGAAAGGGGATTCCAACGGATCTCATTCAAGAGTCGCGCAGGGGCTCCCGTTTCCGGATCTGTGCATTGAGCCGGCACCAGCGATCCAAGGATTGGATCGACTTCGACTCGGGCTCACTTTGCAGGGAGAAAGCATAGCGGCGCGGCGATCTCGGAGCGGCACGCCGTCGTTGTCGGGGCACTGTACAATCCCGACCGGGGTTTCCCGGTAGCCTGTCACGGATCAATCTCGCACTCGTTATGCGCACCGGCCTCGGCGTGCGCGATTTCATCTCCATATCATTGCAACACGTGTCGACGATTTGCTTGACATGCGTCAACGCGGGGCAAAGTGCTGTACGTTCGCGACCCGCAAGTCATGAAAATGGCCTGGCGTCACGGGTTTCTCTTTGCGCCCGTGCATGCCTCGTTACACGTCTGACGTCCGGTATCAGGTCGCTGATCTGTGTCAAGGTGCACTCGCTTCTTCAGGCTAACGTGAGACTGTCCGGACATAGTGTGGCGTTGAGTTACAGAATTTCGCCCACGCTTCACCCTGGATCGATCCTACGAGTCGCTTTAATTCGCGTATTGAGGCACCCCACCCGTGCATGCGCGTGGCGAGGTTACGGTTTTCCGTACATTTGAACGGAAGCTCGATATGACCAATTTCATCTTTGCACTGTTTCCAGACGATGCAAGCGCACGCGCGGGACTGGAGGTGTTTGAATCCCTGCATTTGGGGGGCGATATCACCTTATTTAGCTACGCAATCGTTCGGCGTGGAGCGGACGGCATCCCGATCGTACTGGAAAGAAAGACCGCTCCCATTGGTTCCCGAGTGGGTGCGTTGATGGGAGGTACGGCGGGGCTTTTCGGTGGCCTCGCGGGCGTGGGTATCGGCGCGGCTGCAGGCGGCATCATTGGTGCGGTGCTGGATATCTTCAACCTCGGGATGAGCAAGGAGTTTCTCGACTCAATCTGCAAGGAACTGGTTCCAGGCAAGACCGCGGTTTTCGCTGAAGTTTCGGAGGAGTTGACAAGGCTCGTGGACACGCGGATACAGGCGTGTGGCGGAAGAGTCTTACGTGAAGCACGAGATGACTTCCTCGAAGACGCGATCAGGAAACGTATAGTCAGGCTGAAGGGAGAAGTCGAGGCACTGCGCGCCGGGTACGCTGTCAGACGGACGGAAAAAGTGCTGCAGGCGCTGCACGAAGCAGTAACAAGGTCAGAAGGCAAGCTGCAGAAAGCCGCTGTCGACGCTGCCCGCCATATCGAGCAGTACCGCGCGGAATCGAGCGCAAAGCTCGATATGCTTCACCAGCAGCTGCAGAGTGCAGCGCCTGAGACAAGGGCACGCATAGAGCAGCGCATGATCGACCTTCAGACCGACCAGAAGCAACGTCTTGCGAAGCTCCAAGAGGCCCTTGACTTTGCTAAAGAAGCGATGAGAGCTTGACAGCCGTCGTGTTGGTCAATGTTTCCCCTTCCCCTACAGCGTCAGTCACCTTTGCGAATTGGTGGATCAAATGATTCGTCAGCGCCGCGGGAAGCGTTGATCTGTCGGCAAGTATTCAGACACCCCACCCATCGGCTATCCCTGTCGGTTACGCACTTCCTTCAGGCCGGACGGCTCCGGCGGAAAGCGACGTGTCATTCCTTGAATTCCGGTACTTCTCGTGGACAAGAAAACGCCCCAACACGTGCGCATTTACGACATGGAGCCAGATAGCGACTTGCTCGAACCCGGCGTAGTCATGTCTCATGTCAGCGCTCCACTCCAGTTCTGCACGGGGAATTACGAGCACCCCGATGCGGTCCTGGCGGGCGACTCACCCTTGCCTGGTTGCGGCCGGCAGCGTCGTTCGTCCATTGTCCTCGGGAAGGGAGTCCGCCGCCATGTCGGTGCTGCGAAGAAACGCTTCAACTATGTCGCTCACGGTCATGCGGCGCCCGAGATAACCTACCCGCTCCTCAAGACCTTCGGCGCGCAGAATGTCGCGTGCATCCGCGTGGGCCGTTACGATCCGCAGAAGCATTCCCGCTTTGGCAAGGTCAGCGTGCAGTCCAGCCAGCATCCGCGCTCCGGCAATGTCGACCGCTGGAGAAGTGGACAGGTCGCATATCACCAGCTTGACGGGACTTGCGCTCGAATGGATTTTCTCCCCTACGGTCGCCCGGACATGTTCGGTGTTGAAGTACAGCAGCGACGCTTCCACGCGGAACATCAACACGCTGGGCACAGTCTCGTTATCGGGGTGACGTTCGACATCCGAATACAGCTGCGTGCCGGGAATGCGCCCCAGCATCGCTACGTGCGGATGTGCGGCGCGCCGGATGAGCAGCAGCATTGATGCGAGAACCGCGAAGATCACGCCCTTCAGGATGCCAAGCTGCAACACCGCGCCGAATGCGAGCATCGACACAAGGAACTCATAGCGACTCACGCGCCACACGTGACGCAGTTCGCTGATGTCCACGAGTCCCTTCACCGCGACGAGCACGATCGCGGCCAGCACCACGTTGGGCAGATTAGTGAGGAGGCCCGTGAGGAAGAGCAGGCACAAATCGATTGCGATCGAAGCAAACACCAGCGAAAGCGGCGTATTTGCACCCGCCTTGTCGTTGACGGACGACTGCGATAAACCGCCCGCCACCGGATAGCCCTGGAAAAGCCCCGCTGCAAGATTGGCCGCACCCAATCCCAGCAGCTCCTGGCGCGGATCGATTTCATAGCCGTTCTTTTGTGCGATCGCCCGCGCCGCGGAAACGCTTTCGACATACGACAGCAACAGGCATGCAAATGCCAACGGAATGATGCCGTCGACGTCGCGCGCCCGCAGCGCTGGAAAATGGAACTCCGGCAAGCCGGTCGGTAAGGCTCCGACGACCTTGAACCCCATCTCGCGAAGCGGCGTAACGGTCAGCAGCACGATCGACAACACCACGACGAACAATGCAACAGGACGACCGGGAAGAAACTTTTCACCGAGCAATAGAAGGACGAGCGCGCCGATGCCGAAGATCAATACGGCCATTTGAGTATCGGGAAGCTGTCCGACGAGAACCGTAACGCGTTCGAAGAACTGCTCGCCCCCGCCCTTGACGCCGAACAGTTTGGGCAATTGCGTCAACCCGATGGTCAGCGCGGCACCCGCCTTAAAGCCGAGCAAGATCGTTTCGCTGATGAAGTTGACCAGCGAACTCAAGCGGAAAATCCACGCCAGCACGCACATCGCGGCGATCAGGATCGCGGTCAGGGCCGCAATGGACGCAAATCTCGCAGGGTCTCCGCCCGCCATGTCCGCAACGGTCACACCGACGAGCATCGATATCGCCGACGTGGGGCCGATGGCCAGTTGACGCGACGTTCCGAATAATGCATAGAACAAGCCGCCAACCAGGTAGCAGTAGATGCCGTATTGCGGCGGCAACCCCGCCAGCGTCGCGTAGGCGAGCGACACAGGGATGCCATAGGCGGCCAGGGTGACGCCTGCGACCGCATCGCCTGAAAGCCAGCGCCACTGATAGTTGGCAAGCCATTGCGCTGGCGGAAATATCGCGCGCCAACCAGTAGCGGGGATCTCAATTGCGGGAGTTGCGCCCGAGCTCTGTTGCTTAGCCATTTCACTTTCCTCCCCCCCCGCCGATCGAGAGGTTCGACCATGCTGGCTCGCCCCCGGTCGAGCGGATGATCCCGAGACACATCAGCCACCCGTCGAGCTTCGCGCGGGAGGCCACGTCACTGAAACGGTGATGCCGCCGCGCCTGGGAACGTCGACGCGGCGCGAACGCTCAAATCCGTTCAGCGTTGCGAGGAGGCGGTATCGTCCTGGCGGAAGCTGTGCGAACAGATACGGACCATCTGAAATCGCGGTGAAAATCAACCGGCCGTCGCTGCTCAATAGCCGAACGGCCACATCCGACACGAATTCGCCGTCGCTCGCTGAGAAGCGCACACGCATGCTGTAGCGTGCCGCCATGGCGCGCATCGCGGCCGCTTCGTCGACGCCCACGCCACCCGTTACGTAAGTAATGCCGTGACTTCGAGCGACGGGCGGCTCTCCCGCTCCGGATGGAAGCCGCGTATCAGCCTCCGTCCGGCTGCAGGTGGCGCTCATGCCCATTCCCGTCGGGATGCCACCGTCGTAGCCCATCATCGACCGATGCCCATTCATGCTGTCCGGCAACGTAACGCCCTGCTCCTTTGCACGTAAACTCAGCAGTTCATGCCATTCTTGCGCAACAGCCTGGCGCTCGGCGTGCGTCGGTGCCTCTCGCATCTTCGAGCAGAAGTCGGCACGTTCGGAGGGCGTCGTCAGGTCGCCCGGTGTAACAGTGCGGGCGGGCTGCGTCAATCCTTCAAGCGGAGTGACGATAGCCAGACATAGTAGCGATCGCACTATGGCCTTGTGCGTCACGAAATATAACGCGCACATGAAATGTCTCCACCGATTAATATCCCACGACCAGCTTCGATACCGGGGATGTTGCCTGCACGCCACGTGGATCTGGCCTTCGTGAATCGCCGGTATGACCCGACCATAATCACGCCGGTTTTGAATTCCGCTCGGTATCAGGCGTATTTGCTAATCCTTCCAATTCAAGGTCGATTACGGCAAGCTTCGCTGGCTCGTTGCCGCATGGTACGGCCCCACGGACCTCGCAGTGCACAACGAAAAATTTCGCTGCCCACCCTTTGATTCTCGATGCGCTTTTTGGTCTTAGGCATCTTCCACACTGCCTGGGTTCACCGGCCCGATAGGAAACAGGGCCGCCCCGTGATTCAGATGTGTTGTCGCGGCAGCGATTCATCGGTGCATGAGTATTATCAGACAACCGACTTGTGCAGGATCGAAATCTCAACTCCTTCTGGATTGATGCACATACGATGCAGGCAATCCTGTTGTTTTGATCTGTGTCATGGCCAAGCGTTAGCGCCATTCCATCATACGTTGAGGAAGCTTCGCCGCTCCGGAATATCCGCCCGCGATACAAATCGACGCGCCAAAGATGGCCCGTCGCTGCATTCGGTCCGACCGATGAGAAGGCGAACAAATGTCTGGCTAATCGGGTTTTTCATTTGGGACGACAGCCACCGCGGCACTGTCCACCGAAGAAGAAACCCTTCCGGATCGTGGCAACTGTATGCGAGTCGTTGGGCTTCGTTGCGGCGCACATGCCAAACGAAATAGGACCTTCTCACAGACAATTGGTGAGGAACGCGCGGACGACGGAGCCTGACATGCCTGACCTGTCATACTTACAAACCAGTGAATCGAGTCACCGAGGTCGCGTGATCAGCATCGTCATCTTCCTGATGATCATTGGCCTGGGTGCACTCTACGTCGCGATACATCTCACCTCCGATCTGGAGGCCGTCGGGGAAACCTCCTTCTTCCCGTTCTTGCTGCTTGGAGTTGCATTGCTGATTGCCTTGGGCTTTGAATTCGTCAACGGCTTTCACGACACCGCGAACGCCGTTGCTACAGTCATTTATACGAACTCGCTCTCACCGCATCTGGCTGTCGTCTGGTCGGGTAGCTGGAATTTTCTGGGTGTCCTTGTTTCAAGCGGTGCCGTGGCCTTTGGCATCCTGCAGCTGTTGCCGGTCGAACTGATCCTGCAGGTCGGCACCGGCGCCGGATTTGCGATGGTCTACGCCCTGCTGATTGCGGCGATCCTGTGGAATCTGGGTACCTGGTATTTCGGTTTGCCCTCTTCTAGTTCGCACACCCTTGTCGGCTCGATCATTGGCGTGGGGCTGATGAACCAGACGATCAGCGGCCCCTCGGGAACCAGCGGGGTCGACTGGGTGCAAGCAGCGGGTGTGGGCAAGGCACTACTTTTATCTCCGCTCGTCGGCTTTCTTCTTTCTGCCCTGCTCTTCATTGTCCTCAAATTGACGGTTCGTGCACCACGCCTGTATAAGGAACCCAAGGCCAATACAGCTCCCCCGTTCTGGATTCGTGCGCTTTTGATCCTGACATGTACGGGGGTATCCTTCGCACACGGATCGAACGACGGTCAGAAAGGAATGGGGCTGATCATGCTGGTCCTGATTGGTGTTGTGCCGACCGCGTACGCTCTCAACAAGGCCGTTACACCAGCCGAGACCGAAACGTTTGTGGCGGTCGCGCGCCAGGCATCAGCGGCCCTTGCGCGGTACACAAACGGCATTGAAGCACCTGGCGATTCTCATCGCGATGTCGAAACTTATGTGCGAACCCGTCAACTGACGGCTACAACGGTTCCCGCGCTGCAACGGCTAACAGACGCGATCGGTGACGAGGTCAGCCGCTACGGATCAATCGCAATGGTGCCTCAGGACCTCGTCGACAACGTCCGCAATCACATGTATGTTGCCTCCGAAGCGATCCGGCTGATTGAAAAAGCAAAGGCTCCTGCGTTTTCGAGTGCGGACGCGGCCGCGATTGATAACTTCCGGAAGCAGATGGACCATGCGACCAAGTTCATTCCGACGTGGGTCAAGGTGGCCGTCGCGATCGCACTGGGTCTCGGGACCATGGTCGGCTGGAAGCGCATTGTGATAACGGTCGGCGAAAAGATCGGCAAGCAGCATCTGACCTATTCTCAGGGCGCATCGGCGGAAACCGTGGCTATGCTGACGATCGGCATGGCGGATGTCTACGGCCTGCCCGTCTCCACAACCCATGTGCTCGCCTCAGGCGTAGCCGGCACGATGGCTGCAAGCGGCTCAGGGCTGAAATGGGACACGGTGCGCAACCTCGTGCTTGCATGGGTTCTCACCTTGCCCGCATCAATCGCGCTGTCGGCCGGGCTGTACTGGCTGTTTCGCCATCTTTTCTAGTTGACACACCCGTGCATTCGGGGCCACTACGGCAATCCACGCAAAGACACGCCCCCCGGACGGGTAGTCAGCAGGTGCTTGATTGCAAAGTCGATTTATACAGGGTCACGAGGCAAGGTCGCGCCCAGCTTAGGTGACGCTAACCGGAAAAACGCACAAAAATCAAAGTCACACCAGGCAGCACGCAGGACCGGCGGACCGGCCCGCGACGCCAGCGCTGCTGCTGCGACCCGGCCGCTCACGCGGGCGGCTGTGCACACCATCGTCAAGGAGGTGTTTGCGCGTGCCGCCGGGCGGCTACGCGAGCGTGGCATCGAACACGCTGCACGCGCTGACCTGCTGGAAAAGGCATCGGCGCACTGGCTGCGGCACACGGCCGGCTCGCATATGGCCGACCGTCAGGTAGACCTGCGACATGTGCGCGACAACTTCGGTCATGCCTCGCTGACGACGACGAGCATCTACCTGCACGTCGACGAAGATCGCCGGCATCAGGAAACCGACGAAAAACACCGCATCGACTGGTGACAGATGTTCCCGGGAATCGCGATCGACGCCCGGCCGGAAGTCCCTCGGCGCAGTCCGCAAATTGCAGTGCGTATGCCAGAATCTGCATGACTTATCTACAAAACGCAGTCCTGTCAGCCATGGAAACGATCGAAACTGAACCGCAGGTCACCGCGAATCGCCGCGGTGTGGCGTTCACCCTTGTGCACCGGGGACGTCCCGTCGAATGCGTCGTCACGACCGCTGCGCTCGAGGCCTGGTTCTGGCTCGAGCCCCGGGCCACCGAGGCGCGGATGCTGAAAACGTTCAGCGACGGCTAC